>CANCDA010000016.1 GCA_947374705.1 Comamonadaceae bacterium
CACGGCCAGTGCACGGTGCGAGGGCACACGGCCAATCGGCTCGTCGTAGTCAAAGTAGTCGCGGAACTTGGCCACATCCGCGTTGTTCTCGTCTTTGCCGTCCAGCAAACGGCTCTTGAACAAGCCCTCGGCCCACAGCCATTCGCGCAAGTTTTGCACCAGCGCAGCGTCTTCGGCCCAGCGTTCACTCAAGATGTCGCGCACCCCGTCCAACACGGCGGCGGTGCTGGTGAAATCATCGCCCGCCTCGTTCTTCTCGGTCTTGACGAAGGCCAGGGCTTCATCAGCCGGGTTCAGCGCAGGGTTGGCAAACAGGCGGTCGGCCAAGGGCTCCAGTCCGGCTTCACGGGCGATCTGCCCTTTGGTACGGCGCTTTTGTTTGTAGGGCAGGTACAGGTCTTCCAGCTCTTGCTTGGTGCCAGCAGCGCTCAATGCCGCCAACAGCACGGGCGTCATCTTGCCTTGCTCCTGGATGCTGTTGACAATGGCCTCGCGCCGCGCGTTCAGTTCACGCAAATAGCCCAGGCGCTGCTCCAGCTCCCGCAGTTGGATGTCGTCCAGCCCGCCGGTGACTTCCTTGCGGTAGCGGGCGATAAAGGGAACAGTAGCACCCCCATCCAGCAGGGCCACGGCGGTCTCGATCTGTTTAACTTGAACCCGGATTTCTTGCGCGATTTGCGCGATGATGCTTTGCATGACTCGAAGCGACACGGACAAGGCGTCGGTGCATAGGTGAAAACGAAGTCAGCGAGTGTGCCACAGGGACTCACTCGCCTCAGTCTCCCTCAACAGCCTGCCTCAACTCCAGAGCCAACCCTCAAACCGGCTCAGGGCCACCACCGGGGCGACCACATCTAGCCCGTCCAACCACTGGGCCAAGGCCTTCACATCCACGTCCCGCCCCAGCACCAGCCGCATTTGCACCCGCGTGCCCAGGTCGTTAGCGGCCAGCACTTGCGCAGGCATTGGCAGCTTGGCTGACAAAGCCTGTGCGGCCCCCATCTGCCCGGTGCTGTAAAAAATCTCGGTCTTGGTTTGTTTGTAGCCGGGCTGGTTGGTCAGGCGTGCCGTCACCACACCCAACGGGGCCAGGCGCTCAGCCGTGCGGCGAGCCAGGTTGCGGATGCCCACGCCGTTGGAGACTTCGATTTTGATGCCCTGCAAAGATGTGCTGACCACTGGGTCTTTGGCCGCAATGGGGCTGCTAAGGGCCACCGCCACCGGAGCGTGAGCCATCACTGGGATTTGCAAAGTCACAGGAGCTTGGGCCTGCACTGGTGCGCCCGCACGGGGCGCGGCGTCGCGCAGCTCATACACATGCGGTGCAAGCGCAAGCAACTGCGGCCCTGTAGGCGTTGCAACTTTAGACAGCTGCGCCGCTGTGGGCGGTGACGTCGGTGTAGGCGCAGGCGTTGCCCCATTCACGCCCGCCAAGGTTTCCTCACGTTTTTTGGACTGCGCCAACAAGTCCATATTTTTAAGCATCAGCGCACTGCTTGGGTTCAAGGCCTGCGCCTGCTTGAGGGCGACTTCGGCTTCGGCCAAGCGGCCTGCAATCATCAAGGCATAGCCCAAGTTGTTATGCACATGCGCAGCCGTGGGATCAGCGGCCAGGGCCCGTTTGAAATAAGCGTGCGCTTGTTCATGGCGCTCGGTCTGCGCACAAATCACGGCGATGGCGTTCAACGCGCCCACGTGGGTGGGCTGTAGGCTCAAGGCCTTGGCATACTGCTCTTCAGCCAACGCCAATTGACCCTGACCATGGGCTGCGCGCCCCATGATGAACAAGCCCTCGGCCTCAGACACAGCGCTCACGGTTCGGTTCACCGGCGTCACCTTGGGTGTGGACGACGCCTCGGTTCTGTAGGCAAACCTAGGGCTCGCGTCTGTAGGCCCCAAAGCAAACTGGGAACACCCCAGCAAAGACCCGGCACCGGCGCTCAGGGCCGTGAATAGTTGGGCATAGTGCTTCATGAGAGGCTCCTTGTAAAGGGGTTGAACTACTGGGTGAGGCGCAAAATTTCACTGACGATGGTGTTGAACGCGCTGGCCAGATCAGCCGCCACCGTGGCGTGGACGTAAAGCCCTGTGGGTTGTGGAAGGGGCTGCCAAGTATCGGAGCCGGGGTTGCCGGGGTTAGCGGCCGTCACAGCCGTGCCTGAGGTGTTGGCCACGCGCTTCATGATGGTGCTGCCGTATTCAATATTGGTGTAGCCACAACCACTGGGCTCCACACTGGCCAAGTTGTTGCCCAAGCCAATCGAATAAACCTTGATGCCTTGTTTGCGTGCCTCATTGGCGACGTTTTCCAGCATGTTTCTGGATGCCCGGTTTACATTGCACAAGGTATTTTTGTAGGGGAAGCTAAACGTGACGGCTGATGCATCTACCATCGTGCGACTACCGAGTTGGCTGGAAAGTGGAATGGGAAGGCCACTGCCATCACTCTTCGTCATGCTCAATCCGAATTTAGGCAATGTTGCAATGTTGCTGAAAGGGCCGCCAGAAGCTGAAGCATTCAGTGCGTTATTTTGATAAAGCGAATTGGCTTTGGTGGCATCATCACCATTGATTTCAGAAAATAAATCCCCAGTTACCGAACCTGCGGGACATTGGCCCGTCGGAACGCCCCCTGGATCCACTGTGCCATTGCAAAAAACAGCCGGCACCATGTTCGGTGCGCCATCGCTGAAGAAAACAATCATGCGCAGACTAGAGCGGTTGGCCACTGTCACGCTGTTGAGCTGGTTCAAAGCCAAGCGCATGCCCTCGGCAGAGCCGGTGTACTGTTGCAAGCTCAAACCATTGAGCACGGTGACCATATTGGCCTGATCGAAGCCACGCGCGCTCGTATTGATATCGACTGAATTGACCGCACCGGAAGAAAACGCCACTAAGCCGACACGATCTGTAGTGGGTATCATTTTTTTTACAAAATTGTCTCTGGCAGCAGCAATCAAGGCAGAGAACGAGCCGCCAATCGAGCCCGAAATGTCCATCACCAACACCACATCCAGATCACGCCGAATGGTCTGCCCAGCGGCCGACACCGGCACGTTGTTAAAACCGAGCACCCCCATAAAAGTAGTCGGCATGTTGGCGGAGCCCGCCACGTTGACAATCCATTTCCCGGTATTGTCGTGCGTGGCCGTGACGACTGGGTTGGAGCGTGTGGCACCCAAATAATTGAGTGGGAAATTCGCGTTGTAGTAGTTGGTGCCAGCTGTGATGGCCGCCGCAGTGCGTGCCGCGTCGTCCGCACCAACCGTTAGCGCCCGCCCTGCGGCAATGGCAGCCGAATCCACCGCCGCATTGAGTTTGGCTTTCACGCCATAGCTGCGACCCGAATCAATGGCCAGTCCGGCAAAACCCACCAACATCACCAAGCCTAGGCCCGCCAGAATAAGAATCTGGCCCGCTTGGTGTTTTAAACCTTGTGAGCGCATGGGGTTGGACTCCTTCGCAAGCTTTGTCAAAGCACAGTAGCTGAATAAAGATCGACCGCATTTTTCATGACGTAGCCCGTCAATGGGGTGTAGTGGTAGAGCACTTCGGCCACACGCACCTCGTCCCCATCGGCCAACGGCAGCGTCCAGTTCGCGATGGGAATCAGATTTTGACCTGCGGGCAAATTGCATTTACCACTGGTCGCGCCATTCGTGTCCCAACTGTTAGCACCACACGTCCACACTTTGCTCACCAATGTTGTGTTGGCTGCGGGTGCACGGTAGAGCTCAATCACATTGGCACGCACTGTGCCCCCCACCGTGACGCCTTGAACGCGTGCGATGTACACCATGCCGCCCTGGTTGCTCATGTCCAGCGGCGCAGCGGTGTCGGTCAGGGCTTTGATGATGAAGGGCGAAGAAGACGTGGTTCGCGCGGCCAAGTTGGCCCCTTCACGGCCCATATTGACCATGATGTTGTTAAACAATAGGGCCCGGCCAAAGTCCACCACACCAAAAACCAGAATCAACAGCACGGGCAAGATCAATGCCAGCTCAACCATGCTGCTGCCCATGGATGCATGGCGCCCGGTTGCACGCCGCCCGCTGAAATGTTTGATTTTTAGCATCAGAAACCTTCGTTCTTCATGGTGGCGCTGACGGTGAACGTGTAGTTGCCATTGGTGAAAAATGGCTTGAGAAACGGCGTGAGCAGAGGCAAAGTGTTGGCAATGCTGATCACAGTGATCTGATTCGAAGCTGAACAAGCCACCACGGTGATGCTGCCGTCGTTGTTGACGGTCTTGAAGGTCACCACGGGGGACACCATGGCATAAAACCCCATGGACTGATTTTTAATGGCCTCCACAGCAGCATCGCAGCGGTCTTGCGCCGTGCCCTGGGGTGTAGGGTCAAGTCCCGACTGGCCCGTCACCGCGTAGCGTGCGCCCTCTCGCACCGCGTGTGCCATGGAGAGGTTGCCCCAAAACAGGTAAGCAAAGTCGATGAGCGTAAAGAGCACAGCCAAAAACACAGTCGCCGTCAATGCGAATTCAACCGTTGCCGCTCCGAGTTGGTTTGTTTTCAAAAGAGCTTCCCCTTTCATGGCCTGGCAATGCATGGCTCATCAAGAATTGACTCACTGTGCCCCACTCATGGCGGGCAGCATGGTGCGGAAAATACTGATGAACGCAGGGCCAAGCAATACTAGAAATAATGATGGAAAAATGAAAAATATCAAGGGAAATAACAATTTCACCGGTATTTTTGCGGCCGTTTCTTCAGCCCTGATTTGGCGATGATCCCGCATGGTTTCAGCCAGAATACGCAGAGAGTCCGCCACGTTGGTGCCAAAGCGCTCCGACTGAAGCAACATGGTCACAAACGTCGTTACATCCTCCACGCCGGAGCGCAGTGCAAAGTTACGCAAAGCGTTCTCACGCGTCGCGCCAACCCGCAACTCCAGTCGCACCAGGTTCAACTCATCAGCCAAAGCCGGGCTGCGTAAATCCATCTCATCTCCGGCCCGTGCAAGCGCCGCATCCAACGCAAGTCCAGCCTCCACACACACCGTCATCAGGTCAACGGCGTCAGGCAAGGCCTCGCGTATTTCCTGCTGGCGCGAGCTGATGGCCATGGAGAGCAACACATTCGGAAGGTAGTAGCCAATGCCGGCCAGCAAAAGCAAGACTAAAGCGAGCAGCATCTCGCTGTTGGATTTTTCGCCTAAACCGCCCGCCAACATGAACAGGCCCGGCAGCAACAGCGCCAACACCGTTTTAGAGCTGAAAAAGATCACCGGCCACCCCGCAGAACGCAGCCCAGCTTGCATGAAGCGAACGCGGAGGTTGGAATCTTCCCAGCCTTCCTTGGGGGCTGACAAGCGCGCAAAGGGTGAGGCAATTTTGACGACTTTGGCGCGCCATTCATGGCTTACTTCTGCGGTTTTATCAAGCAGAGTGGGGTGATCGGATATCTGCCCCATGCGCTGCCCGAGTGTGCGTGATCCGCTCCACCACATACCGATCCCGAGCGTCAAACCGGCTACAGAAAAAAACACTACGGTGAGAATCCAAGTTTGAATGGTCATGATAGTTCTCTAGATATGAATTTTGACAATGCGCCACATCACCAAGACTCCCACGCCCATCAGCACCAGCGCGCCAACAATCAACTTCATGCCCATGGGGTCAGCCAGCAAACCATTCATGTAACCGGGGTTGAGCGCCTGCAATGCACCTGCCACAACAAACGGCAAGGCCACAAGAATCATGGCGGAGAGTTTCCCCTCTGCAGCCAACACCCTGATTTTTCCAAACAACTTGTAGCGCTGACGAATCAACTGGCCCAACATGTTCAACAGCTCGGCCAAATTGCCACCCGTTTCCAGCTGGATGATCACGGCCATGACAAAGTAGCGGACATCTGGCAGGGGCACTCTGGCTGTTAGGTTAAGCAAGGCATTTTGGGTTGAAATGCCAAAACTTATTTCATCAAATACTGTTTTGAATTCGCCTGAAATCGGTTCCTGGGATTCGTTCCCCACCATGGCCAGAGCCGATGAAAACGAGTGTCCCGCACGCAATGATCGGCTGATCAAATCCATGGCGTCGGGCAACTGAGCATTGAATTTTTCAATCCGTTTCGAACGCTGCCTGATCAGCCACAACACAGGAATGAAGATGAACACGGCCATCATCAGCAACGACCCCTGCCACGGCAAGACTAAAAGCGTGGCGAACAAAAATCCACCACAAGCTGCAATCACACAAATCGAGCAGAAATGCATAACACTCAGTGTGGAGCCCGCTTGCAACAACAGTCGATCCAGTTGGTAAATTTTGGGCACTTGCATCAACAAGCGCTGAAGCTCTGGCTTTGTACTCAGCAGTCGTTGCTTAAGCAGTGTCATGTCTCCGGCAACACGGGACTCCCCCACGTTGAGTACGCGTAAACGCTTTTGAATTCGCTGTACTTCCGGGCTTCGGGTGTCGTTCCACCAGACATAAACGCCCTCCATCAACAAGACCACGGCAATGAAACCAAAAACAACAAAGAGGGAATAACTCGTAGTCATGATGTCACTCGTAGGTATGGTTTTGATCAAAGGTTTTGTCTGCCAGGTTGATGCCATAAGATTTCAGCCGTCCCATGAACTGGGGTCGCACACCCGTGGCATGGAAATATCCCAACACAGTCCCGTCTTGCGCAAGGCCGGTCTGTGTGAATGCGAAGATTTCTTGCATGGTGATGATGTCCCCCTCCATGCCAACGACCTCTTGCACGCTGACCACTTTGCGCCGTCCGTCGGTGAGCCGGGCAATCTGAATAATGGCCGAGATGGCCGAACATATCTGTTGGCGCATGGCCTTCGGGGGAATGGTCATGCCACCCATGCCTGCCATGTTTTCCAATCGAGTCAATGCGTCACGCGGTGTATTGGCGTGTACTGTGGTCATGGAGCCCTCGTGGCCCGTATTCATGGCCTGGAGCATGTCCACCACCTCGACACCACGAACCTCGCCCAAAATAATGCGGTCAGGGCGCATGCGCAAACTGTTTCGCACCAAGGCCCGTTGATTGACCTCGCCCTTGCCTTCAATGTTGGATGGCCGTGTCTCCAGCCGAACCACGTGCGGTTGCTGCAATTGCAGCTCAGCCGCATCTTCAATCGTCACGATGCGCTCGTTCGCCGGTATCGCGCTGGACAGCACGTTGAGGAGCGTTGTTTTTCCCGTGCCCGTGCCGCCTGAAATCAAGATGTTGATCTTGGCGCGAACCATGCCTGCCAGTAACTGCGAAAGTTCTGGTGTGAGCGATTTATTCGCGATCAAGTCCTCCGCCCGCAACGGCACGGCAGCAAACCGACGAATAGAGAGCAAAGGGCCATCCAGTGACAGCGGCGGGATGATGGCGTTGACCCGTGAGCCATCGGGCAAGCGTGCGTCCACCATGGGGCTGGATTCATCGATGCGGCGTCCAATGCGGGAGACGATTTTGTCAATGATCTTCATCAGGTGGCCCACATCAGAGAACGTGATGTCGGTCAACTCAATACGACCATGTCGCTCCACATACACTTTTTGAGGGCCGTTGACCAAAATATCGGAGATCGTCGGGTCTGCCAGCAAGGGCTCGAGTGGCCCCAGGCCCATGACCTCGTTCTGAATGTCCTGAATCATCTTGCGGTGTTCTGTGGCGTTCAGCGCCGCGCCTGACTCCCCTAGCAAGCGCTCCACCAGCACACCCAGCTCGGCTTTCAAGTGCTCTGGCGTCATGCTGCCAAGCACTTCCAGGTCAATGCGTCCCAGCAATTGGTTGTGCAACTTGGTCTTGAGCTGGTAGTACTCGGGGCTTGCGTTTAAACGCGCTTTGACACCAATGTCAACGACTTGTAGTAACGTTTCTTGGTTTTGTATCCGGTCTCTTAGGCTCATGATGTTTACCCCCTTGGACTCGTTGTTTCATCTGCTTTGAATCAGGCCGATTTCAGCAAGCCTTGCAACCACCCGACCTTGGGCTGGGCAGCGCTGGGGGCAAGGTCTTCCGCCCACTCTTGCAAAGCACGGGTCACCGGGTCACGCGGGGCCATGTCGATCAGCGGAATGCCTTGGTTTACCGACGCTCTGACGGCTGCGTAGCTATTGGGAATGACGCGCTCGACTTTCAGCGTCATCGATTTCTCGGCATCGGCCAGAGATATCTCACCACCCTTTTCAAAGCGGTTCACGATGATGCGTAACTTGTCACGCGGGTAGCCCAAAACCTTGAACACGGTGGCCATGCGGTTGGCCGCACGCACAAAGGTGATGGTCAGTTGCAGGGTCAGGTAAATGGCATCGGCCAAGTCCAACGCTTTGACCGCCACGGGATCGAGTGTGCTGCTCACATCGAGGATGACAAAATCGTAATTGCGCCGCGCAATGTCTATGATTTTTTCAAGACCCGCGGTGGTCACGGCATCTACATCATCGGGTGACTCGGGCGCGGCCAGCACGTGCAAATGGTCGTTGACTTTGATCATGCTCGATTGCAGCAAGGCAGCGTCCAGGCGTTGCGTTTGGCGCGATAGATCGGCCACGCTGGAGACGGGGCGGCTATCACTGAGGAACATGGCTGCGTCGCCAAAATACAGGTTCAGGTCCAACAAAGCGACTCGCTTGTCCTGCTTGGATAAGGCATAGGCCAGATTGGTGGCCAAGAAGGTGGCCCCCGGGCCGCCTTTGGCCGGGATCATGGCCAGCACCCGACCTGCATGGTGTGGCGCTTGCATTTTGGCGGGCTGTCGGCTATGGGCGTGTTTGGCCACCAACTGCACGGTCAGAGTGCTCATGGGGGCGGGCAATACCTCGCGCACCCCGGCGCGCATGGCGCGCATCAAGAACTCTACCGATCGATCAGGGCTGACCAGCACCATGTGTGTGCCCGGCGCCGAGCGCAGGGCCATCTCGATCTGCTCCATGGCCTTGTCGTCTGCCCCAACAAAATCCATCAACACCACGTCCGGCTGATCTGCGGCCAAGACACGAGCCAGATTTTTGGCCGACCCAGCATGCGCGCTCAACACGACGCCAAGGTTGGCCAAGTCGGGCGATGCCAGTGCGGTGAGATCATTCTCGGACGCACAAATGATGGATAGTTTTGTGAACATGGTGATCAAACATCATTGCGATGAAAGCGAACCGCCAATATTGAGCACATTGAAGGTGCTTGGCGGGGATTTGAAGGAGTCGTGATACCGGTCTTGTGTGCTGGCTGCCGATTGACCATCAATGCCCAGCACCGGGTTGTTGCCCACTGGGGCCGCCGGGTTGAGAATTTGCTGTTGCCGCGAAGCGCGAACAGCATCTCCAAACTTGGCGTTCATGTCCGGTGTGGTGGGGATACCGCACCCGCTGACCAAGACGGTGGATCCCAAAATGGCGACCATCAGCGACAAAGAAAAGTGTTTATGGGTAGTCATGTCGTCTCTCCATTACTTGAGTTCAAAACCACCCGACTGGGGCTTGGCAGGTGGAGCAGCACTGGGCTTGTCGGGCGCTATCTCGGCGTTACCACTGCCTTCGAGTTTGCCGCCCAGGAAAAACTCACTGCGGCTTGGCGGTGTGAAGTTGTCGGTCGGCAAGGTGGGGGCGATGTTCAAGGGTTTGACCAACCTGGGGGTGATGACGAACATCAACTCCGTGCGGTCGTTCTGAAACTCGCTACTGCGAAATAAGGCGCCCAGAATCGGAATCTCACCCAGCAGGGGAACCCGTTTGATGGTTTCGTTCACATTATTTTTGATCAGTCCGGCAATCGCCAGGCTCTGCCCGTCCATCAACTGCACCGTGGTCTGCACACGCCGGGTGGTGATGCTGGGCAAAACAGATGAGACGCCACCGACGGTGGTAAAGGCCGAACCGGTCTGGGACAGTTCAGACACTTCGGGTGCGACCTTCAAGTGAATGCGCCCGCCTTCCAGCACGGTGGGTGTGAATTTGAGCCCCACGCCGAATTCTTTTTCCGTCAAGGTGATGACAGGGAAGCCGCCTGAGCTGGTGCTGGCTGTGGGGATGAAAATTTTGCCACCGGCCAAGAAGCTGGCCTCTTGGCCGCTGATGGAGATGATGTTGGGCTCGGCGAGAATTTTGATCAGCCCATCGTCTTTTTGCGCATCGACCCGCAGGGTGTTCCCGTTGTCACCTGTAATGCTGAAGAGCCCTTTTCCAGAACTCAAAAAATTCGACAAAATTCCATAACTAAGCCCACCATTTCCTGCACTCACGCCAATGCTGGCCCCGAGTTTGTCCAGCAAGGTTTTAGAAACCTCGGCCACTTTGACTTCCAGCATCACCTGCTGACCAGAGTCCACGGTGAGCAGGTTCACCACTTTGGCACCGGCAGCACCGGTTGCCGCAGTCACGGCCGCACCTGTGGGAAGCGTTGTGCCGGACTGGACTTTTCCGTCCCCCGCCATGACGGGCAAAACCAGCGCGCGGTTGATGTCGCGCACAAAGGCGCTGGCAACATCTTCGGCGAACTTGGCCTTGACGGCGCTGGAGACTGAGCCGCTCAAGATGATGGAGTCAGCGGCGGCATGGACGCGGATGCTTTTCTCATCTGGCATGAGTTCGCGCAGTTTTTTGTCCATGCGACCAATGTCGATGCTGACGTTCACATCGATGGCTGTGGTGGCCCCGCCTTTACGCCAGATCACCATATTGGTTGAGCCGTAGTTTTTGCCGAGGAGGTAAATTTCAGTTGGACTGATCAGTGTGATATCAACCGTGTTGGGGTTGCCCACAGAAATTCGCTCCACAGCAGAGGGAACCCGCATCAGCGTGGACTTGCCAACCGTCAACTCCATGGCCGGCCCGATGTTTGAAAAATCGCTGCTGGCTACCGTCATCGGTACCGACGAAGCTGGCGCAGCCGAGGTGGCTACACCTTTGATCATCGCCGCTTTGGGAGGGGCGGTTTGCGCTTGAATCTGGCCTGACAGTGCGAGGCCTGAGGTGATTGCGAACAGCAGACTTCTTCCAATGGCGTAGGCCAATGTGCTGCGCTGAGCTGAATGTGAGTTTTTCATTTTGTGGCTCCCTTGGACATCAGAATTCGGAGTTGGCTTTTTGAACACCGCGGATCATCTCCACCGTCACCGTACTTGGGGGTGCGGGGCGCGCATCGGTGACGACTTTTCGCATGGGCCGAGCGGGCATGGCAACCGATATCACAGCAGGTGCATCAACGTGTTTGTTCAGTAAATCTTCGCGCCGAATGCCTGCGGTTTCGTCTTCATTGCGGTCAATCGGATTGCGCAAGACCAAGGACAAGGTGCCGATGCTGCGCGCCAAGTCAATTTTTTCAGCCTCTTCAGGCGCAACTTCCAACGTGACCGCGCTGACCACTTTGGGCTTGGTTTCATCGCGGTTGGCCTCTTGCGCAACGGCCAGTACCAAAATGCGTTTCAAAACGATTTTCGAAACCGCTTTGTCTTTGCCATCCATGGTGTTGACCATGATGTCAACAAAGCTGCCTGGCAAGGCAAAACCAGCCACGCCCACGATTTCATTCACCTTGACGCTGATGGCGCGCTTGCCACCCGCAATGATCGAGGTCAGCCCGCCCTTGGTGCCCTCAGGGGCCAGCTTGGGCTCCAGAATGGGTTCACCCTTGAAGATGGGTGAACGAACCACCCGTCCCTCAAGCAACTTTTGCTCTTTAAATGAACCTGTAGGCAGGGCTCCCGACGGCCAAAGAACCACCTGGAACATGCTCGCGTTCAAAGGGGCTCCCAAGTCAAGATCACGGGTTGCGACGATGACCGAGGTCGTGTTTTCTGCCGATTGCTGCCCGACCCATCGTGCGGCCATGACCACCGCAGCGGCCCCAGCCAGAAGAGACAGCAGGATCATGACAATTGCGCGTGTGCTTTTCATTTTGGGCCTTCCTTACTTTCAGTGCTATGAATCTTTCCAGGTTGTGGACGATCGCCACTTCCAAAATACAACTTCCATGCCCACGCCATGAGCTCCTGATTGAGGCGGGGCAACTCCCCCAAGTAGAGGGTTCGGTCTCGGATCTTGCTGATCACGTCATAGGGAATACAGGGCAAATAGGCCTGCTCATACTTGGGGTGCAGTTCATTGACCATGAAGTCAAAGGCTTGTGTGTTGAACTCAATGCCTGCACGTTGGCAAGCCTGCAAGAACACTTCTCGATAGGCCTTTTTTTCCAATTCGTCGATGTGAATTTTGTAGCCCAGGCGTCTTGCAAAGGCGGCGTCTGTCAATTCGTCCGGCGTCAAGTTGGAGGAAAAAATCACGGTCACATCGAAGGGCACTTTGAACTTGCCGCCCGTGTGCAAACTGAGGTAGTCCACGTGACGATCCAAAGGAACAATCCACCGTTTCAACAACTCGCGGGGGCTGATTCTCTGACGCCCCAAGTCATCAATAACGAGAATGCCGTTGTTGGCTTTCATCTGCAGTGGCGCCACGTACAGCCGACTGACAGGGTCAAACTCAAGCTCAAGTAATTGCAGAGTGAGCTCGCCACCCGTCATGACAACAGGGCGTTCAGTTCGCACCCAACGTCCGTCGGGCGTGGACTCACGACTAAGACTCCGCTCTGCCATCGGCGATCCATCCTGAACAGCACGATGCACCATGGGGTCAAAAACCTGAATGACTTCGCCGGCAACGTAAACAGCGTGCGGCACCCATATGTGGCCTTTGAGTGTTTTGACGAGGTGCTCGGCCAGGTAAGTTTTCCCGCTGCCACTGGGGCCATACAGATAAATGGCTTTGCCAGAGTTCAGCGCACTGCCCAAGCTTGGCAACAAGCTATCGTTGATGACCATGTCGCCCATCGCTTCTTTAAGCTGTGGAGCTGTTGTAGTGTTCAGACGAAGGCTTTGATCGCTCACACGGGCGGCATATTCGTCTAGCGTGACAGGGGCTGGGCCGACGTAGTGACACTTCTCATAAGCCAGGTTGGCACGCGAGTGCCCCAGTTCAGTCAAGGTGTAACTGACATCGCCTTCAAACGTGCCGCGACTGGACACTTTAAGCAAATGGAGTTCACGCATGTTCTTGAGCAAGGCTTCAATTCGTTGCCCGCTCAAGCACAAACGTAGTGAAACTTCAAACAGCCGAAGTTCGCCGATTCGAGAAAAATGCCGCAGCAGCAAATCAACCAAAAAAGTTTCTGGCAGCCCATTCGTGTCTGTGCTTGTCTGACGAACCGGATCCGTCGAACTGGCAATGGCACGTAAGGGTAATGATTCGGCGAACATGATGGGCTTTGTTAGTGCTTGATGTCAGGCATCAGAAGGCAATGAGTGGCGCGCCACCGCTGAGCCGCCAGTAGGCATAGACCCCTAGGCCACCTGCAAAGGCCAAGGCATAGGGCATGCGATCAGCAGACTGTGTGGCTGGGTCAAATCGCTTTGTGCCGCCGGTGAGGCCACTCAACACCAATTTCACGTTGCCCAATACCCAGCGTGAATTTCCACGTAAGACCATGCGCACGACGGCAAGCACACCACCCGCCATGAGCACAAACAAGACAAGCCCGATGACTTCCACCGGCCCGACAAAGATACCGAGTGCCGACATGAGCTTGATGTCACCCGCCCCCATGGCGTGGAACATATAAAAAGGCAAAAGCAGTGCGAAGCCAAGCAGCGCACCGAACAAAGCGCGACCCGCACCCAAGGCGCCTGGAAAGTGGCTGAGCAGTCCTTCGCGTCCGTTGGCTGGCCCAAACACGTTGAGCGAGAAACCAGCACACAGGATGAGTAGCACCAACACATTGGGGATGCGCGATTCACGGACATCTGAGTCCACAACCATCACCATGAGCAACGCCAGTGTTGCCAAACACCATAGCTGCCAGGTTGTTGGAGTGATATCGAAGGCCATCAGAACGCTCCCTAAATAAATGACATGTGGTGGGTAAAGATCGCGCTGTCTAATGCAGCTCTCTTCACCCGCCCCCTCAAACAGACGACACTCTTGTACCGTCCTCCCTTCCCTGTGAATTAGCAAGCAACGTTGCTATTAACTTTGGTACAAATGGTTGTGAAAATCGCGTTGAGTTTTGTACCGAGTGTCCCAATGATGATGGCCGATGCCACGGCAATCAGTGCGGCGATCAAGGCGTACTCAATGATCGTCACGCCCTCCTCGTCACGCAGGAACTTGCGAGTTGCCAAATAAAGTGAGTTCATTTCAAAGTCTCCGGTTAGGCCAAACAATCTGCCACCTTGAACAGATGACAGAACGAATTGCAGAAACCCGACTGAAACCTTAAAACTTAAGAATTGACCCGCCCCTGCGGAACTGTGGCAAACCTCAAAGCCAAGATTCCAATACAGATGAATTCTTATTCGTCACCACTTGGTTAAAGCGAAGAACAGAACCTCTTTTTCTGCATGGTTCTCAGTATCGACAGGGGAGAAAATATGTCCACTTCAATGTGTGGCTTGTTTGATCCATATCAAACGCGAATAGTGTGTGCATAAAAATGCCCCCGAAGGGCTGCACAGCCAGCCTGCCATGAGATGGCCCATTTGATCGGCAATGCCGAGGCGAAGCGATGTAACAATAGGACGATGAGCCCCGAACAATACGTCCAGCAAAAAGCCGCCGCATCCGGCAGCAGTTTTTATTACGCCTTCCTCTTTCTGCCCAAACCCCGGCGCGCCGCCATCACCGCCTTCTACGCCTTTTGCCGTGAGGTGGATGACGTGGTGGACGAGGTGCATGACACGAGCGTGGCGCGCACAAAACTGGCTTGGTGGCAGGTAGAAGTGGACAAATCTTTCGCTGGCTCGCCCACGCATCCGGTGATGAAAGCGCTGATGCCGATTGCTGCCGACTACGGCATCGAAGCCCGCCACCTGCAAGCGGTGATTGAAGGCTGCCAGATGGACTTGGAGCAGACCCGCTACCTCGACTTCCCCGGCCTACAGCGCTACTGCCATCTGGTGGCCGGCATTGTGGGCGAAGTGGCGGCGCAAATCTTCGGCCAGACGCAGGCCCAGACCACGGCCTACGCCCACAAATTGGGCCTGGCCTTTCAGCTCACCAACATCATCCGCGACGTGGGTGAAGACGCCTTGCGCGGGCGCATCTACTTGCCGGTGAGCGAGTTGCAGCAGTTTGACGTGAAGGCGCACGAGATCTTGAAGCGCACCTACTCAGACCGCTTCACCGCGCTCATGCAGTTCCAAACCCAACGCGCCCACGCCCTGTACGACGAAGCCCTGGCCTTGCTGCCCGAGGCCGACCGACGCACCCAAAAACCCGGCCTGATGATGGCCAGCATCTACCGCACCCTGCTGCGCGAGATTGAGCGCGACAACTTCCAGGTGCTGCACCAGCGCGTGAGCCTGACGCCGCTGCGCAAGTTGTGGTTGGCGTGGCGGGTGCAGGCGCTGGGGAAGATGTGACCGTCTTGCCCACATGAAAGTCGCCATCATCGGCGCAGGCTGGGCGGGCATGGCGGCGGCTGTGGTGGCCACGCAAGGCGGCCACCAGGTCACCGTGTTTGAAGCCAGCCGCTCGCTGGGAGGGCGCGCCCGCGCGCTAGAGGCGACTCTGCCCGACGGCACGCGCGTGATGCTGGACAACGGCCAGCACATCCTGATCGGCGCTTACACCGACACCCTGCGCTTGATGCGTGAGGTGGGCGTGGACTTGGAGGCCGCACTGCTGCGCCTACCGCTGAGCTTGCGCTTCTCCGATGGTGCGGGGCTGCAATTCCCCTTGCTGCCAGCCCCCTGGTCTGCGTTATTTCCGGCCTCGCTGGACGCCCTCGTCGGCATCCTGCGCGCACGTGGCTGGACTTGGCGCGACAAGCTGGCCTTGCTGCGGCTGGCGAGTCAATGGCAGCGCAGCGGCTTTGTGTGTCACGCCGCGCTCACGGTGGCCGAGTTGTGCGCGCCGCTGAGCCCACGCGTGCGGCACGAGTTGATTGAGCCGCTGTGCGTGTCGGCGCTGAACACACCGGCCACCCAAGCCAGCGCCGCTGTTTTTTTGCGAGTGATGAAGGACGCACTGTTTGGTGCGCACGGTGGTTCGCACCTGCTACTGCCGCGCGTCGATTTGTCAGCGTTGTTCCCCGCCCCAGCGGCGCGTTGGTTCGTGCAACACGGCGGGCAAATGAGGCTGGGGCAACGCGTCAACGATTTGCGTGCGCAAGGCTCGCAATGGGTGGTGGGAAACGATGGTTTTGATGCCGTTGTGCTCGCCGTTTCGGCCTCCAATGCGCTTACAACCCTTTCAGGATGCGCGCAAACCGCTTCTGAATCTGTAGCAAGTCAAATGAGAGCATGGGCCAACATCACCCAAGGTCTGCACTTTGAGGCCATCACCACGGTCTATACCTGGGCTGCGCACGTCGCGCTTTCGGCACCCGTGCTGGCGCTGCGCAGCGACGATCAAAACCCGGCTCAATTCGTCTTTGACCGAGGCCAACTCGGTGGCCCCAAAGGCCTGCTGGCCTGGGTGGTGAGTGCCAGCACGGGGGAGCGTGACGCCCTTCAAGCGCAGGTGCTGCAACAAGCCCGCAGCCAACTGGGGTTGGAGTTACAAGCCGTGCAAACCGTCGTAGAAAAACGCGCGACCTTTGCCTGCACGCCAGGGCTACAACGCCCCCCTATGCTCATCGCCCCCGGCCTGCTGGCCTGTGGTGACTATGTGGCTGGCCCCTACCCGGCCACGCTGGAAGGTGCGGTGCGCAGTGGGTTGGCTGCAGGGATATTCGTCGGGATGATCTAGCAAAATAGGGGTAAACCCCACTTAGGATTTACCCTTAATCGAATCAATAAGTTTGATTTTTGATGGCACACCGCATTGTCAAACACCGATTTTCAAAATAGAGTTCCGCCACAACTTGGAGGAACAAACATGACGCAGGGAAAATCGCGCATTCCGGAGCCGATGTCGATAAAAAAACTGATCCAATATCAGTGGTTAACAAAGCTGACGAAGCCAGCCGTCATAGCAACCCCGATACCTCAACTCTCGCCTCTCACTATGCACATTGGTCAGACGAGCGCGAAGCACGTGTTTGCGAATGGCAAGACTGGGTTACCCGCGATTAAGAGCACGGTTTGGGGTTATGGCGCAGCTAAAAACGCCATAACTTATCCGGGTCCGACTTTGGAGGCGATAGCGGGCGTTCTGACCCAAGTCAAATGGGGAAATTGCTTGCCCCTAGCCATCGGGCCAGCCAAACTCAAGCACCCCTTTGTGATGCCCCCAAAAGACGCCATACCGGGCGGTTCAATGATGGCTCGGTATGACGTAGGGCATACCGCAGTGCACCTGCACGGGGCCCACTTAGAGTGGACGAGCGACGGATATCCGATGCGACACCCGGATATGCCTGCGCCCAAAGTCTCTGTGCTAAGGCCCGGTGGGCAGGTCACCTTTGACTACCCCAACACGCAAGCCGGCGGAGCCACACTGTGGTACCACGATCACACCATGGACATGACAGCGCGCAACGTGTACGCCGGTTTGGCTGGCGCTTACCTGTTGCGGCACAAAGACGAGGCAGATGTTTTTTCGCCACTCATTGATCTCGAAAAATTTGAATTCCCTCTCATCATTCAAGATCGATCATTCACAAAAGAGGGGGAGCTTTTGTACGGTGATGCCAGCTATTTGACCCTGCGTAAAAGCAAGAGACAAATTGCAAATAACACAACTCGACCCGACGTTATTCCAGCCCCTTCACCCGAGTTCAAAGGCCAAGCATTCGTCGTTAACGGGGTACTTTGGCCCCACATGGACGTCGAACCACGCGCTTATAGATTTCGAGTGCTCAACGGTTGCAATTCTCGAATGGTAGCCATGCGCGTTTCCCCAGAAAGCGCCAGCATGCCGGGCTCTCCTGAGAGAAGTCTCAATACTGCCCCAGGCATCTCTATTTTGCAAATTGGTGCTGACGGGGGAATGTTTGACCAAATCGTAGAAATCAATGGACTTGCATCAAACGGCGCTTCAAACACGGATGGGGAAAAGACGCTCCCCCCCAATCTTTTGATCCTCGCGCCAGGTGAGCGAGCTGACATCGTTATTGATTTCTCAAAGCACGCTGGCAAGAAGTTGTATCTATCCAACCACGCGACTGACTCCGCACCGTTGGGCAATGGCGGCGACGGTGTGCCGGATTTACCTATTGACCCGAAGCAGCAAACCACCTTAGTCAAAGCAACAATTAAAGCGCTGGGGGCTATTGTTCAGTTTCGCGTGAACCAGCAGTCACCAAAGGAACTTGAGCAAGCTAAATTGAATTGCATTCTCAAGAAGCTGGCTCCAGCGAATGCAACCCCACCAACACCTGCGGATTTGGACGCGGCAACGTTAAAGCGTGCCTATCGAATTGTGGAAACCCCGACGTCATTTCAAGCAAGTGACGTTAACCCATCGCCCAAAAGCTCTGCGCAAACGTACCCTCCGGGTCGATTTGGATGGAAGGCCATTACATTCCAATCCGTGCTTGGCAAACTGCCATTTGGCCCTGAGTTGTTATGGGCTGGCGCAAGACCAAGCACGGGAATTGGTGGAGTTCCAGCTGGAGGCCCGAAACTGGAAAATTTGGATTTGACCGGCAATGCGAGTGCACATCGTATCAATGGCTGTTGGGAAATTTGGGAGTTTTATAACGACACTGGAGACGTTCACCCCATCCATTTGCACCTTTCGCAATTCAAAATAATTGACAGGCAAGCTTTGACACTCTATGACTCTGAGCATCTGCGGATCAATAATGATCGAACGACTTGGGTTGCCTCCCACGCTGTAGTTCAGAAGCCTGATACCAATGAATCCGGCTGGAAAGATACGGTACGTGTTAACCCTCGCGATCTCACTCGAATTTTGGTGAAGTTTGACAACGGCAGCGATCAAACAAACCGAGATTACAGCGGCGACTTTGTTTGGCACTGTCACCTGCTGGAGCACGAAGACATGGGCATGATGCGCCCGCTGAAGATTCACCCACTTACCAATAACGAGGAATGCAAATGACTTACGACATCAGTGGAGATTTCTATGAAGCTTGCGACTGCGAGGCTATCTGCTCATGCTGGGCAGAAGTAGCCCCCGATGGAGGATGCACAGGCTTATATGCGTGGAGAATCACAGAAGGCACCTGCGACCGTGTTGATGTACGGGATTGCAAAGTGGTCGCGGTATTTTTTGGGAAAAGTTGCGATGAGGCTCAACAAATTTTGATTTTCATTGACAGCGGAGATGGACCGAGCGAGCCTAAATTTACTGCGCTATCAACTGCAATTCGATTGTCAACTGGGCCATGGTTCCAAGTACTGAACAGCACAACAACAACAACAGCACCACCAACAGAGGTACGCGCAGCTACGGTTGTTATCGACTCGGGGGCATCACCAACAGATGTAGCGATCACCGTTACAGAGAACTCTACTTTGAAGGCAGAAGCCTTCTGTAGGTTTGATCAACCCATCACCTTGACAGGCAGCGGTAACACACTCGCTGCAAAAGTCGTCGGCTCCAATACTGAAAAAGCAATCAAGGTTGGATATGTCGTAACAAACACCAATGGATCAGGGTTGAATTTGCTCGCCACGATGGGCGCAGGCATTAATAAATACACCTTTGATTTGGATATTTCTAAAGTGTCTGCAGTCGGGGGGCAGTTCACCTACGCCCACCCTTAACAATCGCACACTTATGCCACCAAAGCGAGTGACTTCTGAAGGTAACACCCGTTTGTGGGTCTTGATGGCTGGTGGCTGTGTGCTTGCCGCTCTGGGTTTTTCGTGGTGGGGGCAATCTCCTCTGGCCAAATATTTGGTGCGAGAAAGTGTGACCTTGCAATGGGCGCGACATGCGATGTTTTTGTTGGATTGGACGCTCATGTGCATTGCCATGATGTTGCCCACCGCCGCGCCTATGCTTCGGGCCGTGTACCGCTTGGGGCGGGATCGCCAAGAGGCCATCAAGCTCACCATCGCTTGCGCCATCGCCTTCACGCTGGTGTGGGCCAGTGCGGGGGTCGTTGTTCGCTTTGCGCATGGCTTAGCGTTTAACTTTCTCCAATCTTTACCTCAATCAACCGAGCGCAATCAACTCTTCGTCAGCCTGTTGTTGGGGTTAGGCGGCGTTTATTTACTCTTGCCAATTGCCCAGCGATGCGTCACAGCATGCCGTTCACCCATGGGCTTTGTCGCTCGGCATTGGACTGGGCGCATCGATGTGACGTGGCAATCAGCGCGCATGGGCTTGAGTTATGGGGCCTCGTGCTTTGGATGCTGCTGGCCTTTGATGCTGGCGATGTGCATGCTGGGCTGGACTGACCCAATCTGGATGATTGCTGGTGGTTTAGCCATGGCTTTTCAAAAACTATCCAATTGGGGGCATTGGTTCACCCGGGGTATCGGGGTGCTAGCCATAGTTATGACCTTTGGCATTGCAACACAAACCATTGGTCTGGCCTATGTTGCGCCTTTATGGTCACCCGATGGATGGGCTAACTGCGGTGTTTTTTAAACCACCAATCTCGCACCTCATAAGACCTCATACAAGGTCTTGATGTTCAGCTGTCTGTAGCAAATGAATTGGTCGGTACCTAGCTTGTGATCTATCCAGACTAAGGAGTAGTGATGAACGAGAGGAACATTTTTGAGGAGTAAGGATCAAGCCACAAGAGCATGGTCAACCTGTCAAAATACGAGGTTGGAACCATCGGCCCAGCCGATCACTGTCGTTAACTCAACAACTTACTCTGCCATGACCACCCTCATCCGCCAAGCCGATCTGATCGAGTCCGTCGCCGCCGCCTTGCAGTACATCAGCTACTACCACCCGGCTGACTTCATCACCCATCTGGCGCGCGCCTATGAGCGCGAGCAAAGCGCCCCGGCCAAGGACGCCATTGCGCAAATTTTGACCAACAGCAAGATGAGCGCCACTGGCCACCGCCCGATCTGCCAAGACACCGGCATCGTCAACGTGTTCCTCAAGGTGGGCATGGACGTGCGCCTGGACGGCTTCACCGGCAGCCTGGAAGACGCGGTGAACGAAGGCGTGCGTCAGGGCTACAACCACCCGGACAACAGCTTGCGCGCCAGCATCGTGGCCGACCCGCACTTTGACCGCAAGAACACCAAAGACAACACGCCGGCCGTGATCTTTACCGAGCTGGTACCCGGCAATACGGTGGAAGTGACCGTAGCTGCCAAGGGCGGCGGCTCCGAGAACAAAAGCAAGCTGGTCATGCTCAACCCCGGCGACAGCATTGTGGACTGGGTGCTCAAAACCGTGCCTACCATGGGCGCAGGCTGGTGCCCGCCGGGCATGCTGGGCATTGGCATTGGCGGCACGGCGGAGAAAGCCATGCTGCTGGCCAAAGAAAGCCTGATGGACGACATCGACATGTACGAGTTGCAGGCCAAGGCCGCCAAGGGTGAGAAGCTCACCAAGGTGGAAGAAATGCGCCTGGAACTGCTGGACAAAGTCAACGCCCTGGGCATTGGTGCCCAAGGCTTGGGTGGCCTCACCACCGTGCTGGACATCAAAATCAAGATGTACCCCACCCATGCCGCAGGCAAGCCGGTGGCCATGATCCCCAACTGCGCCGCCACCCGCCACGCGCATTTTGTGCTGGACGGCAGCGGCCCGGTGTACCTGGACCCGCCCAGCCTGGACCTGTGGCCCAACGTCAATTGGACACCCGATTACGTCAAGAGCAAAAAGGTCAACCTGGACACGCTCACCCCCGCCGAAGTGGCGAGCTGGAAGCACGGCGACACCCTGCTGTTGAACGGCAAAATGTTGACCGGCCGCGACGCCGCGCACAAGCGCATTCAAGGCATGCTGGCCAAGGGCGAGCCGCTGCCGGTGAGCTTCAAGAACCGCGCCATTTACTACGTCGGCCCGGTGGACCCCGTGCAGGGCGAAGCGGTTGGCCCGGCTGGCCCCACCACCGCCACCCGTATGGATGAGTTCACCGAAACCATGTTGGGCCAGACCGGCCTGACCGTCATGATTGGCAAGGCCGAGCGCGGCCCAGCGGCCATCGAGTCGATCAAGAAACACAAGGCCGCCTACCTGATGGCCGTGGGCGGTGCCGCCTACCTGGTCTCCAAAGCCATCAAGAGCGCCAAGGTGGTGGGCTTTGCTGACTTGGGCATGGAAGCGATTTACGAATTTGACGTGGTGGACATGCCGGTGACAGTGGCTGTAGATGCAGGCGGCACTAGCGCCCACATCACCGGTCCGGCCGAGTGGAAACAACGCATTGCCACGGGCGAGTTCAAAGGCATTACCGTCGCGGCGGCTTGAGTCCATTCAAGGGCAAACGTGCACGCCCCCATCGGCGTTTTTGACAGCGGCATTGGGGGCCTGAGCATCCTCCAAGCCCTGCGCGCCGAGTTGCCGTTTGAAGACTTTGTCTATGTGGCCGACAGCGGCCACGCGCCCTATGGTGAACGCGACCCGGCCCATGTCATTGTTCGCGCACGCGCCATTACGGGCTACCTGCGCAGCCGACACCACATCAAGGCGCTGGTCATCGCCTGCAACACCGCCACCGCGGCGGCCATTCACTTGCTGAGGCAAGAGCAGCCCGACCTGCCCATCATCGGCGTCGAGCCCGCCCTCAAACCTGCCGCCCTGCATAGCCAGACCCGGCGCATCGGCGTCCTGGCGACGCAAGGCACGCTGAGCAGCGCCAAGTTTCAAGCCCTGCTGGATTCGCTCAAAGATCAGGCCGAGTTCATCTGCCAGCCGTGCAGCGGTTTGGCCAGCGCGATTGAGGCGGGCGATGCCGACAAAATCCAATCGCTCAGCCAGCAATACACAGCAGCGCTAGGATCAGAAGACGGCGTGGACACGCTCGTTTTGGGTTGCACCCATTACCCCTTTGCCCGCGACGTGCTGCAAGCTCTGGTGGGGCCGAGCGTCACGCTGTTGGACAGCGGGGCCCCGGTGGCCCGGCAGACCCGCCGCGTGCTGGAAGCCAAGGCCGTGCTTGCCCCTGCGCGAGAGGCAAGCGCCCTGCTCTGCTCGACGGGCAACATTGAAGCCTTGCAAGTCGCAGTGCGTCGTTGGTTGCCGCTAGACGCATTTTTTAACCGCGTGTCTTTTCAGACACTAGACCCCGAGACACCCACATGAGCCAACTACAAATCTGGGGTCGCATGACCTCTATCAACGTCAAAAAAGTGATCTGGACAGCGCAAGAGCTGGGCTTGGACTTTGCGCGCCACGAGGCAGGCGGTGTGCATGGTGTGGTCAAAACACCGGCGTACAAGGTGCTCAACCCCAATTCACAAGTGCCAACGCTGGAAGATGGTGACTACGTGCTGTGGGAGTCAAACGTCATCACCCGCTACCTGTCGGCCAAACATTCAATGGGCCATTTGTACCCTGAAAATCTCCAAGAACGCTTCGACGCCGAGCGCTGGATGGAGTGGCAGCAAACCCTCGTCAACCCGGCCAGCCGCAACGGTTTTTGGCATTTGATTCGCCTGCCCGCTGACCAACGCGACCCAGCAATCGTCGCGCAGTCCAATGCAGCCGT
>CANCDA010000017.1 GCA_947374705.1 Comamonadaceae bacterium
GTCAAGGGCGGGTGGCAATGGGCGGCGACCTCCACGTCGTCATAGCCCACCACACTCACGTCTTTGGGCACCTCGAAGCCATGCGCCGTCAAAACACCCATGGCATTCATGGCGATCAAATCGCTGGCCGCAAACAAGCCATCACACACGACGCCCTGCTTTAAAAAATTCTGCATGGCCGCTTGCGCTTCCGCCGCCGTGAAGGCGCTGGGCACATGAAGCCGTGGGTCGATGGCGATGCCGCGTTTGCGGTGTGCCTGCACATAGCCCTCGTAGCGTTGCGCAGACTCCGGCAACGTCGTGTCGCCCAAAAATGCAATGTGCTTGCGCCCTAGCGCCAATAAATGCTCGGTGGCCATCATGCCGCCGTTGACGTTGTCGCTGCCCACGCTGCAATAAAGCTGATGGGGCAATTGTGCGCCCCACACCACAAAAGGCACACGCCGCAAGGCCAATTCGTTAAGCTGATCATGGTGACCCCATTGGCCAATCACGATAATGCCGCACGCGCGTCCGGTGTCGTACAGACCGGCCAAGTCGTTCAAGCGCTCTGAGTCCACTCGTGACAGCAGCAGATCGTAATTCTGGTCGGTCAAGGCATCGGCCAAACTACCCAGCATGCCCAAGAAAAAAGGGTCAGACACATGCTGACGGGTCTTGCTGTCAAAGGGGATGACCACACCAATGGTGCGGTTCTCTCCCAGGCGCAAGTTTTTGGCGCTTTGGTTGATCGAGTAATTCAGCGACTGGGCCAACTCCGAAATCCGTTTGCGGGTTTCTTCATTGATGAGCGTGCTGCCATTGAGGGCACGAGACACGGTTGAGGTGGACACACCCGCCAAGCGGGCGATATCGACCATCTGGATCCTGCGCTTGTCGGCATCATTCGCCCCCATGCGAGCCCCCATGCTGACGGTGTGTTTGTTTTTTGTTCATTCAATCGCGTTTAAAAGTAGAGGCGCTCATCGCACCCACAAGCGCCACAACGTGGCCAACTCCACCGCTGTGGCATCCCCCTTCACACTGAGCCACAGAGTGCGAGCCTGCTCCAATTGTTGGGCTTTGAACAAGCTCAAACCATAGTGCAAACGCAACTCTGCTTCTCGCCTCGATTGTCCCTCCTCAAGTGCTCGGAAATAGGCCTCATTGGCCCGCTCCCACAGCCCTTGAGATGCCAATACGTCCCCCATCTGAGCCCAACCGTTGCTGTCTTTGGCTGATTTTTCCAGTGACCCAAGGGTCTTTTCGTCCTCCGCCAAGCGCGACATCGCCTGCTGTCTGAGTTTGGCATGGTTCGCTGCCTCGGCCCCCGTGCCCAGCACCTTGGATGTGTAACCCTGCTCAAGCAGGCGAACCGCCTCGCTGGGCAAGCCCGCTTTGAGGGCCAAGCTGGCCATGTAACTCAGGTCGTCCGCCTCATCCAAGCCTCCCACGGTTTCGAGCAAGCGGTACACGTCCAACTCGAACCGGTTGCTAAAACCCGGTTGGCTTTGAATTCGCGACACCAGATCCACCCAATAGTCTTTGCTCGGTGCGCGCGAGACCAACAACTTGAGCGTATTGAAATAACCCACTTGATCTTTGAGTTTGCTTTGACTGGCCGCCAGTACCCGCAACTCCGGCTCGGTTGCCGCCGTTCCCCCCGCAGATTCTTTGTCCAAAATACCTCGGGCCGTACGCACCACCGCGTCGTGTTGGCCTTGCACCGATAGCGTCTGCAACAGCATCAAACGGATTGCCGAGTTTTTCCCACCGATGGATACATACTGTTGCGCAAATTTCACCACATCGGGGTGGTTTTTTATCTGCTGGTTTGCATGAATCAGATGCTCCAGCAAGCTTGATTTCTCAGCCGCATCCACGGCTGGGCTCTGAACCAAATACGCCAGTGCAGGAGCCGCCAGCGCGTACTGCTGTGCCGACATGGCAGCGACCGCCGTCAAACGCTCAATCAACAGGCGCTCATCATCTTTCAACGCAGCAAGCTTGCGCGCCTCTTGCAACATCTGCAAGGCCTCGCTGGCTTGGTTCAGTTTCAAGGCCTCCTGGGCCTGCTGGAGCGGGCGCGCCAACTCAGGACGCAGATGGAGCTGCGCCATGCTCCCGGTGGAAAAACATGACAGTGACATTACAAGACAGGTCTTACGCAAAAACCAGGCCAAAAATTTCATTTTCAAGCGCTCCTGAACATCAAACTCAAAAAAAAGCCCCAACTCTTGCAAGCCGAGGCCAAAGACTTCCCTTGGAGAAGCAAACCCAAACGATCAATCCACAAATTGCTCCGAGCCCACAATGCCCAGCTTGGTCAGGCCAATGCGTTGCGCCGACGCCAGCACCCCGGCCACCACCTCGTACTTGGCCTTGCCGTTGGACTTGATGTGCAACTCGGGCTGAGGCTGCATGGCATGCGCTTGCGTCAGATGCGCATCCAGATCGGCACGGCTTTGCAGGGGCTGACCATTCCAATTCACCACGCCACGCGCGTCCACCTCGATCTTGACCACCACCGGGTCCACCTTCTTGAGCGGTGGCGCACTGACCGGCATGTCCAGGTTCACCGTGTGCAATTGCGCCGGGATGGTGATGATCAACATGATCAACAGAACCAGCATCACGTCAATCAAAGGCGTGGTGTTGATGTCCATCATGACCTCGGGCTCGTTGCTGCTGTGGCCCGGCCCCACATTCATTCCCATATCGACTCCTTAATTTGCGTTGGGTTCGGTGATGAACCCCACCTTGGTGATGCCCGCGCGTTGTACCGCGTACATCACCCGCCCGACCGATTCGAAGTCGCTCTTCGCGTCCCCGCGAATTTGCACTTCAGGCTGTGGGTCTTTCACCGAAAACTTTTTGAGCCGATCCATCAAATCCGTCGTATTTTTCATCGGCGTGTCGTACAGAAAAATCTTGCCTGCCGCATTCACCGAGATGATCACGTTCTCAGGCTTGGTTTCACGCACCAGGTTTTTCTCAATCGGTAGATTCACCTTGACCGAGGTCGTAACCACCGGGATGGTGATCAGAAAAATGATCAGCAACACCAGCATCACATCCACCAAGGGCGTGGTGTTGATCTGGCCGATGATCTCATCATCAGCGTCTGCGCCTACGTTCATGGCCATGGGGGTGGCTCCTAATCAGTTGAGGACAGAGCAAAGTTCGCTGCGCGTAACTCTTGGTCTGTCCCGCAAGGTTTTTATTTCTTCGCAGAGGCCAGCAACACCGAATGCAAGTCGGAGCCAAACGCATTCACCGCATCCATGCTGGCCTTGTTGCGGCGCACCATCCAGTTATAGCCCAGCACTGCAGGCACGGCCACCGCCAAACCAATGGCCGTCATGATCAGCGACTCGCCCACCGGGCCAGCAACTTTGTCGATACTGGCCTGACCCGACATGCCGATTTTGACCAGCGCGTTGTAAATGCCCCAAACCGTGCCGAACAAGCCCACAAAGGGTGCGGTTGAACCCACGGTGGCCAATACGGCCAAGCCATCTTGCATGCGGCTTTGCACATTGCCAATGGCACGTTGAATGCTCATGGTGACCCACGTGTTGAAGTCCACCGCGCCCAACATGCCGTCGTGCTTGCTGGCACCTTCCAGCCCCTTTTCAGCGATGAAGCGGAACGGGCTGGCTTCGTCCAAAGCATCAGCCCCTTGGCGCACGCTGGCCGCTTTCCAAAAGCTGCTCTGCGCCGCCGTGGCAAAACGCGCGATTTTGGCTTGCTCAAAGAATTTGGTGAAGATAACGTACCAGCTGCCCATGCTCATGATGACGAGGATCGTCAGCGTGGCTTTGGCCACCATGTCTCCTTGCGCCCACAGTGCTTTAAGGCCGTAGGGGTTGTCGCCCGCATGAGGATCGGCCGCAGGGGCCGCGACAGCCGCCTGTACCGGTGCACTGGCTGCAAGCGCCGTGTTGGCGGCGGCGGTATCGGTCGATTGCGCCAGGGCGGCGCCAGAGCTGGCAAGCCACAAACTGGCGGCAAGACCTAAGGTGGCTGCAATAAATTTAATGTGTTTGAACATGATGACGGAACTCCTCGTGGGTAACTTGAAAAAGTGTTTCTAATAAAAATGAAATCAAAAACCAGGCTGTGAATCAGGGTTTAGTCGTGCGCCATGCACTCACTCCAAACGCCAAACGTAGCGCATGCTGGCCCAGCTCTGCTCGGGCTTGCCGTCCACCGTGCCAGGTTTGAATTGGCACTTGGCCATGGCGGCACGCGCTGCCTCATCCAAGCGACCATAGCCCGAACTCTTTTCGATCTCGGAGCGCACCACCAGGCCATCCACACCGATCAAGAATTTGAGCTGAACCGTGCCCTCTTCCTCAGCCCGCCGGGAGGCGCTGGGGTACTCAGGCCGCTGGCAATTGGCGGCGGCGTTGATGACAGGCGCCACACGCACCATGGGGGCAGGCGGCGAGGGAGGTGGCGGTGGCGGCGCTGGCGGCGCAGGTGCGGGCGGTGGAGGTGGCGTAGAGCTGACCGCAGAAATGGCCGCATTGGCCGCTGGGGCCGTACTGACCGGCACATCCACCGGCGGCACATAAGCGGGCGGGGGGGGCGGGGGCAAATTTTTCGGAGGCGGCGGCGGAGGTGGGGGCGGTGGCAAATCCGGCTTGGCTTCTTCAATCAACTTGGCCTCGACCGGGCCATTCAAGACCTTGACAAATTTTTTCGTCAAACCCGAGTTGATCGCCCAAAAAATCAGCGCATGCAAAAGCACCACCAAAGCAAAGCCCACCAAGTGCTTGCGCGGGGCTCTTTGCCGACTGGCGTAGTCATTCATTGATCAGGTCTCCACAGTGAAAATCAAACCAGTCGGAGCTGGCACTCGGGATGTTTGGACAAACATGCAATCGATTGCAATTCTACTTCGTAGCCGAGAAATCGCAACCAAGGGAAAACCCGAATCCTTATCGGCTATCGTATCCACATCCCAGACCTTGTTGTCGTTTTTCTCAAACACTAGGGAAAATACTAGTTTCTCTCAAATTTCAGGCGATACGCCTGTGAAATTAACGGTCTGACACCGCAGGTTCAATTTTTTAGACCTCAGCTGAGCTTTGCAATTTGTTGCAAACGTTTGCAATTCCAATAATAATTCCCTCACTTCCCAAACTTGGTGCATTCCGAGATGGGAAGCTCACTGCGTTGGCCTCAATTTGAGACAAATCAAAGGCCCGCATTTCTATGGTTTCAACAGGAGATTTCTGTGCAGCGCTTCAAAAAAGCAATCGTTCCCAACAAGGTGGCCATGGCAGCAGCTCTGGCCGTATTTCAAATCGGCGCCGCGTGGGCGCAAACCGAAGCGGCCAACCCGCTGAACCTGGACGAAGTGGTGATCACCGCCTCGCCCACGGGTCGTACCAAGATGAAGTCCAGCGACTCTGTCACCTCACTCGGTGAAGAGGCGATTGTTCGCTCAGGCGCGACCAACACGGCCGAGATTTTGCGCGCCATCCCCGGCATTCGCTCTGAGTCGTCCGGCGGCGAAGGCAATGCCAACGTGGTGGTTCGTGGTATTCCCCTGTCTGCGGGTGGCGCACGCTACGTTCAGTTCCAGGAAGACGGCTTGCCCGTGCTGCTGTTTGGTGACATCGCCTTCGGCACACCTGACCAGTTCATGCGCGCTGACTACATGACCGACCGCGTTGAAGTGGTTCGCGGCGGTAGCGCCTCCACCTTGGCTTCCAACGCACCGGGCGCCGTGGTCAATTTCTTGAGCAAATCCGGCAAAGAAAATGGCGGCTCCGTGGGCTACACCATGGGTTTGGGCAATCGCTTGAACCGCGTTGACTACAGCATGGGTCAAGCCATTGGTACAGACACGCGTTTTAATATCGGTGGTTTTGTGCGTCAGGCTGATGGTGGCCCCGCTTCGACCAACTACAACGCCTATGACGGCTCACAAATTCGCGGCAATTTGACCAAAGATTTGGACAACGGTGGCTATGTGCGCTTGAACTTCAAGCAGTTGAATGACAAGACCCCAACCCTGTTGCCCGTGCCCGTCTCCATTCGCGGCGGCTCCATCTCGGCACTGTCCACCATTGACCCGCGCCTGACTTCCACCGCTTTGATCGGTGCTGGCTTCAACCGCGACGTGGTGGTTGACCGCAACGGCGGCACGGTTGCAAGCAACCCGCAAGAGGGCTTGCAAGTCAACAGCAACTCGATTGGCCTGGAAGGCAAGCTCAATCTGGGCAACGGCTGGTCCATCGAAGAGAAGTTCCGCAAATCCACCACCTCAGGTCGCTTCATTGGTGTGGTCGGTCAAAACCCGGACACCGTTGCAGGCACGTACAGCCCCTTGGTGTTGAACACCAGCATTGACAATTTGGACAATATGTTCAATGACATCAAGGCCAGCAAAACCTATGACATGGCAGGCGGCAAAGCCAACGTCACCGGCGGTTTCTTCTATGGCTCACAGAATGTGGCTCTGACTTGGTGGTGGAACACCTACACCAACAGCCTGGCCAACCCTAGCCAGTACGGCGCGCCCACCACCATTGGTTGGAACACCTTTGGCGGTTGCTGTGATCGCACCTTTGATGTCCGTTACAACACCACGGCCCCCTACGCGGCGTTTAACTTCGACAAAGGCCCCTGGAACATTGACGCCAGCGTTCGCAACAACAACATGACGGCGACCGGCTCGACGCTCCTGGGTGCACCCGCCACGGCAACCACCATTGCGGCTGGCTCTTGGACAGGTCAGAAAGACACCGTCAACTACAGCATCAACAAGAACTCCTACTCCTTGGGTGCTAACTACGCCGTGAACAAAGACATGTCTGCCTATGGCCGCATCAGCGATGGCTATAACTTCTCGGCAGACCGTCTTCTGTACGGCGCGGTGGGCGGCTTGAACAACAAGTCACCCGCGTTCAACGAGGTGAAGCAGCAAGAGGTTGGCGTGAAATACCGCAGCAACAACTTCAGCTTGTTTGGCACCTACTTCCAGGCGCAGACCGACGAAACCAACTTTGATGCCCTCACACAGGTGTCATCTGCCAACAGCTACGACGCCAACGGTTTTGAGTTGGAAGCGGGCTACCGTTCAGGCAACTTCCGTCTGGCTGCGGGTGCGACGTTCACGAACGCCAAAATCACCAAAGCAGTGGGTGGTGCCAACGTGGGCAAGAAGCCCATGCGCCAAGCCGACATGGTGTTCCAGTTGACGCCGTCTTACCGTTTTGGCGATGCCGAAGTGGGTCTGGCCATCATTGGTACGACCGAGTCCTTCGCGGATGATGCCAACACCTTGAAGCTGCCCGGCTACACGGTCGCCAACCTGTTCGCCAACTACCGTATTGACAAGCGCACCACCCTGTCCATGGGTGTGAACAACTTGTTTGACACGCTGGCGTTCACCGAAGCTGAGGCGCAAAACGCGACGGGTGGTCAAGCCCGTGCTTTGCCAGGTCGCACCGCTCGCGTGAGCCTGCGCTACGACTTCTAAGCCCGCTTGAAGTCACCCCGACTGAGTTACCATCCCGTCGCTCAGTCGGGGCCCCGAAGGTTTAAGGTCCTTTCCCTGAGGTGGTGTTGAGCCGCTTCAGGGAATTTTTGCTTCACTACATCCTCACTTGCGCTTCTTGTCAACACCCTTGTTGGCGGTCTTGCTCTACAGATTTCATGCCGTGTATGCCCGTCATTGACTCCGTCGCCCCAGATTTCACCGCACCCAGCACGAGCCTCTTCATGTCGCCTTCGCTAAGGGCATTGCTAAACACCTTAGCCCCCGAACGACGGGCCGCTTTAGAACGTCGCCTCAGCGCCCAATTCGACACACTGCATGATCGTTTGTTTCGCCTCTATGGTCACACGCACGGCTTCGACGCATGGCTAGAACAACTGCTCTCACAAACCCTGCAGCTTGCCAGCCAGCGCACTGCCGATCTGGGGCAACTCGATCTAAACCGGGAAGAGAACCCCGACTGGCATCAGGCCGCCATGCTGGGCTACTGCGCTTACGCCGATAAATTTGCAGGCTCACTGCGCGGCGTCGCGCAGCGCATTCCTCACCTGCATGAGTTAGGGGTGACTTACCTGCACCTCTTGCCGTTTCTCAAGGCCGGCACGCCCCCCAATGACGGTGGTTTTGCTGTGGCCAGCTATGAGGACATTGAGCCCGCGTTAGGCACAGGTGCTGATTTACAAGACCTGACCCGACAGCTTCGTTCAGCGGGCATCAGCCTGTGCAGCGACTTCGTCTTGAACCATGTCTCGCACGAGCACGCCTGGGCCAAGAAGGCGCTGGCCGGTGACCCGCACTACCAGGCCTACTTTCACTGGGTGCACAGTCCTGAGCAGGTGAGCACGTGGGAGCAAAGTCTGCCCCAAATTTTCCCCCAAACAGCGCCAGGCAATTTCACCTACATCCCCGCGCAAAAAGCCTGGACCTGGACCACGTTTTACCCCTACCAGTGGGATCTGAATTACGCCAACCCGGCCGTGTTTGCCGAGGTGGCCCAAGCCCTGCTGAAGCTGTCCAATCAGGGCGTAGAGTCCTTCCGGCTCGACTCCACCGCTTTCCTTTGGAAACGCATAGGTACTCACTGTCTGAATCAGCCCGAGGTGCACTGGATCTTGCAGGCCATCCGCAGCCTGATGGCGATTGCCGCACCGGGCGTATTGCTCAAGGCCGAGGCCATCATGCCCACGCGTGATCTGCCACCTTACTTTGGCCTGGGCGAAACCCGTGGCCCCGAGTGCCACCTGGCCTACCACGCGAGCCTGATGTCCGCCAGTTGGGTCGCCCTGGCCGAGCAAAAAGTGCAAATCATCCAGGACGTGCTGGCCAACACACCTGCGCTGCCCGATGGGGCGTCGTGGATGAGCTATGTGCGCTGCCATGACGACATTGGCTGGAACGTGCTGCGCCCTGAGCTGGACTTGCGCGGCCCCGACCAGCGTGAGCGCTTGCTCAAGGCAGCACAGTTTTTTGCAGGCGAGTCGCCGGGAAGCTACGCGCGCGGTGCGTCGTTCCAGAGCAGTCCGTTGAGCGTGCACGGCACCAACGGCATGGCATCAGCACTGGTCGGCCTGGCCAGCGCACAAACCCCGATGCAGCAAGCCCTAGCGGTTGATCGCCTCGTGTTGATGTACTCACTGGCCCTGTTTGTGGGTGGCCTGCCGCTGATCTACATGGGCGATGAACTCGCCCTAGGCAACGTCTCGCCTGCCGACATGGCCACCCGCCTGGGCACTGATGGGCGCGAACTGCACCGTCCCGTCTTTGACGAATCCGCCTTTGCGCTACGCCATGATCTGAGCACGCCGCAAGGCCAAGTGTTTGCGGCGCTGTGCGACCTGTCACGCGCTCGGCGAGAACACCCCGACCTGTGCGCACCCGGCGCATTGACTGTGCTGAATCTGGGCCACGACACCGTGCTCGGCGTGCGCCGGGGCCAGCGAAGCCTGGGTCTGTTCAACTTCTCAGCCGAGCCCGTGTCACTGAATTTGCACCAAGCCTTAGAGGCCAGCCAAGCCGTGACGTTGACCGATGTATTGCACTCTGAACAACCCTGTCCCGACACGCTGGTGCTGCCCCCCTACGCCGCCCGCTGGCTTGAAACTTCAACCGAAGGATGAACATGCGTTTCCCCAAACCCCACCTCTCGCTGTGGCAGATTCTGAACATGAACTTCGGGTTCTTCGGCATCCAGTACAGCTTTGGTTTGCAGCAGGCCAACATGAGCCCGATCTACCAGTACTTGGGTGCGATTGAGGCCAATCTGCCCCTGCTGTGGCTGGCCGGCCCCATCACCGGCTTGTTAGTGCAGCCCATCATCGGTGCCCTGAGCGACCGCACCGACAGCCGCTGGGGGCGACGCACGCCTTATTTCATGATCGGCGCGCTGCTGTGCAGCATTGGCCTGCTGTTCATGCCCTTTAGCCCCACGCTGTGGTTTGCCGCTAGCCTGCTGTGGATTCTGGATGCCGCCAACAATGTCACCATGGAGCCCTACCGCGCCTATGTGAGCGACCGGCTCAACCCGCCGCAGCACGCGCTCGGTTTTCTGACGCAAAGCGCCTTCACCGGCCTGGCGCAAACCCTGGCCTACCTCACGCCCACGCTCTTGGTGCTGGCGGGCATGGACAAAGACGCACTGAGTGGCAACAACATCCCGCAGATCACGGTGATTGCCTTTCTGATCGGAGCGGTGTTCTCCATCACCACCGTGTGGTGGTCGGTGCACACCACGCCCGAGCTGCCGCTCAGCCCGGAAGAGCTGGCCGCCATTCGCGCCCAACCCACCGGCATGAAAGCCACCTTGGCTGAGATTGCCAGCGCCATCCGCGAGATGCCACCCACCATGCGCCAACTCTGGTGGATGAAACTGTTCCAGTGGTACGGCATGCTGTGCTACTGGATTTACATCGTGCCCGCACTGGCCCGCTCGATTTTTGACACAAGCGACCCCGCCTCGCAAGGCTTTCGCGATGCCAGCCTGCTCAACGGCCAGATCGGCGGCTTCTACAACTTCATTGCCTTTGTCGCCGCCCTGGCCATGATTCCCTTCACCCGGCGTTTTGGCCCGCGTATTGTTCACGCGCTGTGCCTGACGGCGGCGGGCATTGGCATGTGGTGTTTGCCTGGCATTCAAAATAAGGTTTGGTTGTTCCTGCCCATGATGGGTGTGGGTCTGGCCTGGGCCAGCATCATGGGTAACCCCTATATCCTGCTGGCGGGCAGCATTCCGCCGGAGCGGGCCGGGGTCTATATGGGGATATTCAACATGTTCATCGTGCTGCCCATGATCATTCAAATGCTCACGCTACCCTTGTATTACGACAGTCTGCTGGGCGGCGACCCGCGCCACGTGATCCAGCTCGCGGGGGTACTGCTGCTCATCGCCGCTGGCTTGACTTTGCGTATCCGCAGTGCGTCATCACCCGCCGTCACAGTGGTCAACACTTAAAACACACGGACGCAGCAATCGATGACTCCACCATCACCGCAGGTACTCAACATTTGCTCTCCCATTTTGAGTACCTTAAAGCCGTGCTTAGAATGAGGCCACCCACCAAAGGAGCATCATGCGGCACACTTCATTTTTGTCAGCCCTATTGCTAACCCTGCTAGCCACTGGCGTCCAAGCTCAAATTCTCATCGGCCAGTCAGCGGGATTCACCGGTGCAGTTGCCGCAGGCGTGAAGGAAACAACTGACGGTGCCCGACTTTATATCGACACCATCAATGTCAAAGGCGGTGTCAATGGTCAAAAGATCGAACTGCTATCGCTGGACGATAAGTTCGATCCCAAACTGGCTGCTGAAAACGCCCGCCAACTGATTGAAGAAAAGAATGTCGTCGCCATGTTTCTGACGCGTGGCACACCCCACACCGAAGCCATTATCCCGCTGCTTGACAAGCATGGCGTGCCGCTGATTGGTCCGTCCACCGGCGCCATGTCCTTGCACCAACCGGTACACCGAAATGTGTTTAACGTGCGGGCTACTTACCAGCGAGAAGCCGAAAAAGCAGTGCTGCATTTAGCGTCTAGCGGCATGAATAAAATTGCAGTGGTGCACGTCGACGATAGCTTTGGTCTGGATGGCCTGGCTGGCGCACAAAAAGGCCTAGCAGGGGCCAACCTCAGTGCCGTTGCCTTGGAAAAATTCGACCGGGCCAAACCTGATTTTTCCAAAATTGTGCCCGTCATTGTGAAATCAGGTGCGCACGCTGTTGTTCTGATCGCTTCGGGTGGGGCCGCAGTTGACGGCATCAAGGCCTTACGGGCCGCAGGCAGTGCCGCCCAGGTGGTGACCCTGTCCAATAATGCTTCGGGGGGATTCATCAAAAGCCTGGGTGACCAGGCTCGGGGGGTGATCGTTTCACAAGTGTTCCCCCAATCGATCAGCTACGCACTGGTCAAGGAAGCCAATGACTTGGCGCGCAGCAAAAATTTAACCGAAGTCAGCCCGGCCATGTTAGAGGGATACGCTGCAGCCAAGGTACTGGTTGAAGCACTGCGCCGAACCGGAGGCAAACCGAGCCGTGATCGCCTACAGGCCGTGCTGGACGGTATGACCAAATTTGACCTGGGTGGGCTGGAAATCAGCTACAGCGCCAAAGATCACACGGGCTTGGACTTCTCTGACCTGTCCATCATCAGCAGCGACGGTCGTTTTCGTCGCTAAACCCCGTTAACCCAATACCTCCAACTCAGCCCGCGTAGGCGGCTGGCAGCCTTTGCGACCACAGTTGATGGCAGCAGCCACCAAAGCACGTTGCAAGGTCTGGGCGACGCGCTGCTCGGCTCGCTCGGACTGCACCCCTGTGTCGTGCATGACCCAGTCGGCCAGGCAGTTGCCCCAGAAGGTGTCACCGGCCCCCACCGTGTCCACCAAGATGACTGCCGGGGCCGCCCCCTGCGCATGGGCCTGACCCACTTGCAGGTAAGCGCCTTGCGCGCCAAAAGTCAGCGCTACCCTTGAGCAGCCTTGGCTCAAGCACTGCGCTGCCAACTGAGGCGCGTTGGCCAAGGACGCGTTTTCAAAACCCAGCAACTCTAAATCTTCGTCACTGGCCTTGAGCCAATCGGCCAGCGCAGCCACTTCACGCACGGCGTTCAGATACGCAGGCACATCGGTGGCCACACGGGGACGCAGGTTGACGTCAACGCTGATAACCCAACCCAAGGCCTTAGCCGCTTGAATGATTTCAATAACTTTGCTGTGCTCCGGCGGCATGGCCATGAGTGAGCCCGTGTGCAGCACACCAGGGGGTGAGGCTTGAAGCAAGCTCAGTACCGCAGCGACCTGGTAATCACGGTCAGCAATGCCTTCGCGGTAAAAACCGTAGCTGGGTTGACCCTTGTTCAGGTGCACCATCGCCAAAGCGGTTGGCAAGGCGCTGGGGGCCGACAAGGTTTGCGCCCCGGTGCTCTGCAAGCGCTGCGTCAGGGCTTGACCAAAGGGATCGGTCGAAAAAGGGTTGAGGTAAGCGACCTGCGCGCCCTGCAAGGCCGCTGCACAGGCCAGGTTGAAAGGGCTGCCACCCAACAGCGGAATGAAGCTGCCATCGGCCTGGGCCACACAGTCCATCAAAGCCTCACCCAATACCCAAATTGGCACTGTTTTCATGTCCCACTTATCCTTGCTGTCTTTGTCGTTTCTGTTCGCACTGTCGCTGTGATTCAAGCCACCCGATCCACCGTCAAGTCGATAGGTTTAGTGGTTTTGAGAGAAGGTGGTTTTTCTGACACGTTGACCTCTTGTCCGCTGGGAACTTGCATGGGTCTCAATGCAGCGCTGGTCTATGGCGCAATTCCGATAATGACCAAGGGAACTGATGGCACGCCGCGCCCATTGCGAATGACGTTGTACAGCTCACCTTCGTAGTAGCCCGGCCCAGAGGACATCTCAGACTGGAGTGACTTCATTGGAAGTATCTCAATACCCACATCGATTTGATCGCGAACGTAAAAAGCCAGGTGCTTGACAAACAGGTCGTAGGCCACAAACGCATACTTGCCAAATTGAACTTCAATAGCGACTCGATCTTTCACAAAGTCAGTCTGGTTGTTGCTCATGATGGGCGTTTTCCCGGATGCCAAGATGGCTGCTTTTTGCTCATCCGCCGTCAGGGCCATTGTTTGCCGAATCAAACGTTCATCATCCGTGACCCAGTATGTGACGCGACTCTCAGTCCAATCTTTATCTTGCAGACGCGCATGAAACTCACGATTCATGTCAATGGGGCTGAATTTCGTTTGCCCCTTCATCCGCACCTCTTTGCTCACCTTGGTTCGACATTGCGTCGCATCAATATCTCGGATGACGGCTTGGATTTCTAGCCACAAACGTTTCTTATGAACCAGTAAATACTCCAATCCATTTAAGTGTGAGTACGTCTGAACAATTTTCATTTGCTATCCCAGCCTTCTGGACGGTTTTCCTCGACTAATCGAATTTGATTCCACGAATCCTGCTGCACTTCACCCCAGTTGACGGTCGTCAGCGATTTACCCGCTTTGGCGGGGTCGTACACCGGCGTATTCATTTCTCGAATAGGTAACTGTCCAAGCAGCGCTTTTTGCACGCGCTCATACGCAACTGCAACATAGTCGCTCATTTTCTCAGAACCACACCCACGGCGGCCCCTCAACACGGCAGAAGCAACCGTTGTTCCCACGCCTAAAAATGGATCAAGAACCCAATCATCTTTTTCAGTTAACGAAAGCACCAACCGATCAACCAACTCCACCGGGAACTGACAGGGATGAATCGTCTTTTCAACATGGTTATTCTTAACATTCGGGAACACCCACACGTCTCCGGGATTTTTCCCAAGTGGGTTCCCTGAAAGCTGTCCTGCTTTGGGGCCTTTAAAGTGTCGTTTCCCTGGGTATTTTTGCGGCACACGTATGGGATCCAGTTCAAACTTATAGTCGTCTGACTTGGTGAACCAAAGTATTGTTTCGTAGCGACCGGACAATCTTTTTGAGCAATGTAGTCCATGCTCAAAGTGCCAAATAATCCGATTTCTCAACTTCAATCCATGCTTCACAAATAGCGGATACAACACCACGTCTAGCGGAATGACCTCTCCATTGGTCACGAAATTTCCGACTTGCCAACAAATGCTTCCCGAGGGCGCCAGAACTCTGACGCACTCGGAAATCACTTCATCTTGCCAACTTAAATACTGGTCAAGATGAACTCTTTTTTCGTAGGCTTTCCCCAGGTTATACGGAGGCGACGTGGCAATGAGTTGTATCACTCCACTCGGCACGGTGGCGAGGAAGTCTTCGCAAGCGCCTTTGTAAATAACGGCCCTCGCATCCGCCTCATAGGTCGTATGGATTTCTGGCTTGACCTGGTGTGAGTCTCGACGCACTATGGCTCCATGGATATTGGTTGTTCTGGTGGGTACTTAAGCCGTGCCGCCCACCGTCAAGCCGTCAATACGCAGCGTCGGTTGGCCCACACCCACCGGCACGCTCTGGCCCTCTTTGCCGCAGGTGCCCACGCCGCTGTCGAGCTTCATGTCGTTGCCGATCATGCTGACGTGCTTGAGGCACTCCGGCCCGCTGCCCACCAGCGTGGCGCCTTTGACCGGGTAGAGAATCTTGCCGTTTTCCACCCAAAACGCTTCACTCGCCGAGAACACAAACTTTCCGCTGGTGATGTCCACCTGGCCACCGCCAAAGTTGCTGGCATACAGGCCCTTTTTAATGCTGGCAATGATCTCTTGCGGCGGTGTAGTTCCGCCCAGCATGTAGGTGTTGGTCATGCGCGGCATGGGCACGTTGGCGTAGCTCTCGCGTCGGCCATTGCCCGTGGGTTTGACGCCCATCAGCCGCGCGTTCATGCTGTCCTGGATGTAGCCCTTGAGGATGCCGTCCTCGATCAGCACATTGCGCTGGCTGGCATTGCCCTCGTCGTCCACATTGAGTGAGCCACGGCGGTCGGCGATCGTGCCGTCGTCCAGCACCGTCACGCCCTTGGCCGCTACGCGCTGGCCAATGCGCCCAGCAAAAGCGCTGGAGCCCTTGCGGTTGAAGTCCCCCTCCAGCCCGTGGCCAATGGCCTCATGCAGCAAGATGCCGGGCCAGCCCGCGCCCAGCACCACCGTCATCTCGCCAGCGGGGGCCGGGCGTGCCTCCAGATTGGTCAAAGCGGCGTTGACGGCCTCGTCCACATACTGGTTGATGATGGCGTCGTCAAAATAAGCCAAGCCAAAGCGCCCACCGCCACCGGCGGAGCCCACCTCGCGCCGCGTTTTGCCGCCCACCACTTGCTCGGCAATCACGGTCAGACTCAAGCGCACCAGGGGGCGCACATCGGCCGCCAGAGTGCCGTCGGCCCGCGCGATCAGCACCACGTCGTACTCGCTGGCCAACCCGGCCATGACCTGCGCCACGCGCGGGTCTTTGGCGCGCGCGCGCTGCTCGACTTTTTCCAGCAAGGCGATTTTGGTGGCACTGTCCAGCGTGCTGATAGGGTCAACCCCGGCATACAAGGAGCGTGAGGAAGCAATCTTTTTCGTCGCAGCCTTCACACGCGCCGATTGGGCTGCCGAGGAAATGGTGCGCACGGTTTTGGCCGCGTCCAGCAGTGAAGCCCAGGAGATGTCGTCCGAGTAGGCGAAGGCGGTTTTCTCGCCGCTCACGGCCCGCACGCCCACACCCTGATCGATGCTGAAGGAGCCGGTTTTAACAATCCCTTCCTCCAGGCTCCAGCCCTCGCTGCGGGTGTACTGGAAGTACAGGTCGGCTTCATCAACCTGGTGCGCCCGGATTTCCGCCAGGGCGCGGCTGAGGTGGGTTTCATCCAGGCCAAAGGGGGTGAGTAGCAAGTCCTTGGCAATGGCCAAGCGTTCAAGGGTGGGTTCGCGTGAAATCATGGGTTATTTTAGGCTCAACCACTGCAACAGCGCGGCGTCATCCAACTCTGCCAAGCCTGCCGCACTGGCCTGGGCAAACACATCGCGCGCCGCAGCGCCCAAAGGCCCGGCAAAGCCGACGGCCTGAGCCGCTTGAACCGCGAGCCAGGTGTCTTTCTCCAGCAGGGTCATGTGGGCGCGCGGGGCCAAGTCACCCGCAATGGCGCGGCGCATGCGCTCTGAGCCGATCCAGCTTTGGCCACTCGATTGCTCGATCACGTCCAACGTGGCCACCAAGTCCAGACCCATGGCACGCGCCAGCGCCAGCACCTCGGCCGCACCCACCAGGTTGATGCCCGCTGCCAGGTTGTTGACCAGTTTGGTGCGGGCACCGTCCCCGACCCGCGCACTGATGCGAAACACCTGGCTCGACAGCGCCGAGAGCAGCGGGGCCATGCGTGTGAACACGGCGTCTTCACCCGCCACCATCAGGCTCATCGTGCCTTCACGCGCCCGCACCGGGCCACCAGACATAGGCGCGTCCAGCACTGCAATGCCGCGCTCGGCCAGACGCTGGGCCAACGATTCCACATCTTGCGGGGCCAGTGTCGGGCACAGCAACACGACTTGCCCCGGCTGCATCACGCTGGTCAGACCCTGAGCGCCAAAGAGCACGTCTTCGCACTGCGCAGCGTCCACCACGCAGACGATGGTGGCGACGCCGTTCGCGGCGGTCAGGGCGGGTGTTTCATGTGCGATGGCCCCACGGGCCACCAGGCTTTGCACCTTCGCGCCATCCACATCGCAAACCTGAACCACCCAGCCCTTTGACAGCAAATTGAGCGCCATGGCACCACCCATATTGCCCACGCCCACGATGGCGACGGGGAACCGGGTCACGACTGCACCAGCCGCTTAGACCGCGCAATCGACATCAAAATCCCCAGCCCCATACCCAGCGTCACCATGGCCGTACCGCCGTAACTGATGAAGGGCAGGGGCACACCCACCACCGGCAAGATGCCACTGACCATGCCCATGTTAACGAAGGCATAGGTGAAGAAAATAAAGGTGATGCTGCCCGCCAACAGACGCGAGAACAGGGTCGGGGCCTCCAGCGCAATCGCCAGGCCGCGCAACAGAAGGAAGGCAAAGCCGCTGATCAGCAACAAGTTGCCGAGCAAACCAAACTCCTCAGAGAAAGCCGCAAAAATAAAGTCCGTGGTGCGCTCGGGGATGAACTCCAGGTGCGTCTGCGTGCCCGCCATAAAGCCCTTGCCGAACACACCGCCCGAGCCAATGGCGATCATGCCCTGGATGATGTGAAAACCCTTGCCCAGCGGGTCACGCGTGGGGTCCAGCAGGGTGCAGATGCGCTGCTGCTGGTAGTCGTGCAGCACGGGCCAGCGCACGCCGTCGGCGCACAAACTGGGCTCAAACACCACCAGCAGCGCCACGCCCACCAAGCCCAGCAGCACAGGCGGCAGAATCAGCTTCCAGCTCAAACCCGCAAAGAAAATCACCGAAACACCCGCAGCCAGCACCAGAATCGCCGTGCCCAGATCAGGCTGGCGCACGATCAGGCCCACGGGCACCAGCAACAAGCCCCCGGCCACCAAAAAATCCAGTGGGCGCAACTGCCCCTCGCGTTTTTGAAACCACCAGGCCAGCATCAAAGGCATGGCGATTTTGAGAATCTCACTGGGCTGAATCGTCACCCCCAGATTCAGCCAGCGTCGCGCCCCTTTCTTGGTGACGCCAAACACCGCCACCGCAATCAGCAGCGTCACACCCAACACGTACAGCGGCACGGCAAATGCCATCAAACGCTGCGGCGGCACTTGCGCCACCATGAACAAGATGAAGCCTGCAATCAGCATATTGCGCCCATGGTCGGGAAAACGCGTGCCCTGGTCGTGCCCAGCCGAAAACATGGCCAGCATGCCCGCGCAGGCCAATAGAAAAATGGCAAAAGCCAACGGCCCGTCAAAACCGCGAAACCAGGGCGACAGCCGCGAGAAAAGGGAAGGTCTTTGGAATACGGTGGCCATGATGTAGCAACTACTTGGAAAGCGCGCTAAGCTCTAGCGTCAAGACCGCAGGCCCGTTGACACTGGCTGCCAACACGGCTTGGCGCTTGGCCACAGATTGCAGCATCAAGCCCTCTTCAACTTGGCGCCCCACCCTGAAAGGCTTGGCGGGCTTGCCATCCACAGCGATCAAGGCGGTGCCGCCTGAAGCGCCAGCCACCACGCCGATCAGCACCAGACGACTCGGGACATGGCTCATCGGTGCACTCACACTGGGCTCCGCGCTGGCGCCGCCCAACAAGCGAGCCAGCGCTTGAGGTTCGCTGGGGGAAGGGGCCACAGGGGTGGATACGGGGACAGATACCTTCGTTTCAGGCCACTTCAACACCCAGTAAACCGCACTGACCGCCACCAACGCCGCCAAGAGGAAAGTGACCCCGCGGGAAGCCCATTGACTGTGTGAGTTCATCTGCATAATCGAATTATCATGGATTGCCCTCCACCCAACCTCAGTTCACGCTCATGACACCCACCCGCTTTCTCCTACGTCGCGCCAAGCGCCTTGGCTTTACCCTGATTGAACTCATGGTGGTGCTGGTCATCATCGGTGTGCTGGCTGCGCTGATCGTGCCCAATGTGCTAGACCGCGCCGACGACGCCCGCGTTACCGCAGCGCGCACCGACATCAGCAACCTGGGCCAAGCCCTCAAACTCTACAAGCTAGACAACCAGCGCTACCCTACGGCAGAACAGGGTTTGCAGGCCTTGCTGGTCAAACCCACCAGCGGGCCGATTCCGACCAACTGGAAACCCTATGTCGAGAAGCTGCCTAACGACCCCTGGGGCCGCGCCTACCTCTACATCAACCCCGGCCTTAAAGGCGAGATTGACGTGCTGTCTTTTGGCGCTGACGGACAAGCCGGAGGCGAGGGGAAAAATGCAGACATCGGCAGTTGGCAATAACCCTAATCAAGGTTTCACCCTGCTAGAGCTGATGGTCGTGGTGGCGATCATTGCCATGGCTTCAGCGGGCGTGGGGTTTGCCATGCGTGACTCGACTCAGGCCGGGCTGGAGCGTGAGGCGCAGCGCCTGGCGATGCTGCTGGAGTCGGCCCGCTCACAATCCCGCGCCACGGGTGTAGCGGTGCGTTGGCGAGTGACGCCAGAGGGTTTTCGGTTTGAGGGCTTGCCGCCCGCCGCATTGCCCCAGAACTGGCTGGGTAGCGATACCCGTGTACACAAACCCATCACGGTGCTGCTGGGCCCCGAGCCACTGATCGGCCCGCAGGACATTGTCTTGGGTTCCGCCGAGCAACCCACCCGCGTGCTGCATGTTGTGACCGACGGTTTGCGACCTTTTTCGGTGCAGCCATGAAGCACTCAAGCGCACAGGGCTTTACCTTGATCGAGGTGCTGGTGGCGCTGGCCATTGTGTCCATCGCCTTGCTGGCGGGTATGCAAGCCACCACCGCCTTGACGCGCAACGCCATGCGCCAATCGGATATTTTTCTGGCCCAGCTCTGCGCTGAAAACGAACTCATCAAACTGCGCTTGGCCAAGCAAATGCCCCCCGTGGGCGAGAGCACCCAGCTCTGCGATCAAGCGGCCCAGCACTTCAGCGTGGCTCTGTCGGGACAGCCCACACCCAACCCCAATTTTGTACGCGTGGTGGCCCAGGTCTTCCAAGGCAACACACCATTGATCCAGCTCTCCACAGTGATGGGGCGATATTGATGCAGCGCCAGCCCCGACAAGCTCACCAGCACCACGGCTTCACGCTCGTCGAGCTGTTGATCGCCCTGTCCGTGATGGCGCTCATGGCCGTCTTGAGTTGGCGCGGCCTGGACGGCATGGCCCGGGCGCAGACTCAGACGCAGCAACGCGCCAACGAGGTGCTGAGTTTGCAAACCGCACTGGCGCAGTGGGGGGCCGATCTGGACGCCATGGTGCAAGGCCCGGGGCTCAATGCCATTGATTGGGATGGCCGAGCGCTGCGCATCACCCGGCAAGTCTCTGCGGCCCAAGCCGAGGGCTTGGTGGTGGTGGCCTGGGCGCGTCGCGACATCGGCGGTGCGGGTCAATGGCTGCGCTGGCAATCCCCCCCCTTGCGTGAGCGCAATGCGCTGCAAGAAGCTTGGCAGCAAGCCGCCCAGTGGGCGCAAAACCCGGGGGATGAGGCTAAAAAACGCGAGATATCCATCACGCCCCTGGCGCAATGGCAAATCTACTTTTACCGTGGCGATGCGTGGAGCAACCCCTTGTCCAGCGATGACCGCTTAGCCTTACCACTCGCCGCATCACTAACGCCGTCATTCACCTCAACCCCTGTGGGCGCAGCTACCGCCGAGCCGGATGGCATTCGCCTGGTGCTCACCTTGCCCCCAGACCATGCCCTGCACGGCCCGCTCACGCGGGACTGGGTGCGCCCCACACTGGCAGGCGGCAAATCATGACGCGCAACATGGCACACAACCTGGCACGGTCACGCTCCCAGTACGGTGCGGCTTTGCTGGTCGCCATGCTCACCGTGACACTGGTCGCCACCTTCAGCGCCGCAGCCCTGTGGCAACAGTGGCGCAACGTCGAAGTGGAGTCCGCCGAACGCAGCCGCCAACAAACCGCCTGGCTGCTCACCGGCGCATTAGACTGGGCCCGGCTGATCCTGCGCGAAGATGCCCGCTCCGGCACGATTGACCACTTGGCCGAGCCCTGGGCCGTGCCCCTGCAAGAGGCGCGCTTGTCCAGCTTTTTGGCCGTTGACACCAGCAACAACAGTGACAGTGCCGATGCGCCGCCAGCCTTTCTCTCAGGGCACATTACGGATATGCAATCGCGCATGAATGTCTTTAACTTGGTCGTGGGCAACCAGCTCTCCAAGCCCGATATGCTGGCCTTTGGCAAACTGTTTGAGCTACTGGGCTTGCCTGCGTCCGAGTTGAGCGGGCTGGCCAACAACCTGCGCTTGGCACTGGACGCCAAGGCCGCAGTAGCCCCGGTGTACCCTCAGCGGGTAGAGCAACTGCCTTGGTTGGGCCTGTCTCTGCAGTCACTCGCACGACTTCAACCCTACATCACCCTCTTACCCGACCGCACCCCGCTGAACGTCAACACCGCCAGCGCCCCGGTCATTTACGCCAGCATCCCCACCTTTGAGATGAGCGATGCCCAGCGCTTGGTGAGCGCGCGCGCGCGCATCCAATTTCGCACGCTGGCAGAGGCGGACAAAGCCGCTGCCGCATTGCCCGACCACCTCAGCGTCTCCTCACGATTCTTCGAAGTGCAGGGGCGTTTGCGCAACGACCAGAGCCTGGTGCAAGAGCGCTCCTTAGTGCAGCGCGACGGGATGGACGTGAAAACGATATGGCGTGAACGTGAGGTCATGCACGGCCAAGTTCGTGACCCTGTGCGCGATCTGTCCACCTCTACGTCAGTCTCTCTACAATGACCAGCACCTTGACACCATGACCACGCTGATCGTCACACTCCCCCTCACACCGGTCGGCCCCAGCACCGAATACGACTACGTGCTCAGCCCAGACGGTTTGACGCTGGCCGGGCATGGCCGGGCCCTGGCCGCTTTGTTGCCCTCCACCCATAAATTGTCCGGTGAGGTGGTGGCGATCGTGCCCGCGCGCGCACTCTCATGGCATCGCGTCTCCTTCCCCAGAGGCACACTGAACAAGCGTCGCTCGGATGAAGCGTTCGAGCGCGCAGCCAACCGACTGCCCCTGCCCAAAAGCACGCGGCATCACACCATCGGCAACCCGCAGCGCCTGCGCGCTGTGCTCACGGGACTGCTGGAGGAGCACTTGCTCGACGAGCCCGAACACCTGCACTTTGCCCTGGCCCCAGACGCCAGTGCCGACGAGCCGGTCTGGGTGGCTGTGTGCGACCGGGCTTGGTTGCATGCCGCGCTCAAAGCACTAGAGGCAGCGCAACGACCCGTCTCTCGGATCGTGCCGGAATTCGCGCCCGACATGAGCATTCCGCATCAACACACGCTCTACGTCACCGAGGGGCTCTTGCCTGCTCAGATCAACAACCCCACCGAACAGGGTGTGACCGTACTGCCGTTGTCCCCGGCCTCAGTGGCCTTGCTGAATGTGCCCGCGCACCACGAGTTGGTGGCCGAGCCCGGCGTGGCCAGTCTGGCCGAGCGGCTGTTCCAGCGGCCTGTGAGTTTGCAGTCCAGTGCGCAGCGCCACTTGCATGCCGTGCAGTCACCGTGGAATCTGGCGCAATTTGATTTGATCAACACCGGCCATGCCCGCACACTCAAACGCTTGAACAGTGCTTGGAGCGCCTTCCTGCACGCCCCCCATTGGCGTGCAGCCCGTTGGTGCTGCGTCCTATTTCTGGCCATCCACCTGATAGGACTCAACACCTGGGCCTGGAAGGAGCAGTCCTTCATAGACCGCCAACGCGCGGCTATCCGCAGCACCCTGAGCGACACCTTCCCCGAAGTCAAAGTGATTGTGGATGCCCCGCTGCAATTGGCGCGCGCGCTTGCCCAGTTGCAACAAGCCACCGGTGTCGCATCGGGCCACGACCTGGAAGCGATATTGGGCCACTTGAGTGCGCTGCTGCCCGACGGGCAGTCACTCAGCGCCATTGAATTTACGGCCGGTCAGGCCCGTCTGAAAGGCTTGACCCTGAGCACCGAGCAGGCCAGCGCCTTGAGCGCTCAAATGAAAACCCGGGGCTATGTCGCGCAGCTCGAAGCCGACACTTGGCTGATACGACAGGTAGGCCAACCATGAAACAGCTGCCCTCTTTGACAAACCTCTGGGCTCGCTTGGCACCGCGCGAGAAAACCGGCGTCGTCCTGGCCGCTGGCCTGGTGGGTCT
>CANCDA010000018.1 GCA_947374705.1 Comamonadaceae bacterium
CCACTCCACTGTGCCGTGGTCAACGACGGCGCGGCTGAAGTACGCGGGGTCTTTCAGGCGTTGAAAAACAGGGAATTCGACATAGGGCGAAACGTCAAAGGTGGCGCGGCGACCATCCTGAAACTCTAGTTGCAGTACCCCGCCGGGCAGGGGTTGAACAGCGGCAACACGCGGGTTCATCGCAAAGGCTCCACACGCTCGACGGGTTGGCCTTGTATGGCCAGTGACCAATCGGCAATTAGCTCTTCTCGTCGCAACTCAATCCACGCTTGGACCAATCGGGTTTGTCGAATGGGAAATTTGCCGTCCAACATCTCCGTCGTCTCAATCGAAAAGACGGCCTCTGCTCCCTGGTACATCGCATGGATGTGTGGCGAGTTGTGCTGCTTGGTGTCCATGAAATACATATAGATCAGGACGCCATAAAAGGAGGAGATGAGCGGCATGACGGAGGATATTACTTGCGCAACACCTTTTCCACCGTCGCCGCCACATTCTCCGGCGTGAAGCCAAAGTGCTTGAAGAGCACCGGCGCGGGGGCGGATTCGCCGTAGGTGTCGATGCCGACGACGGCTGCACAGCCGTATTTCCACCAACCATCCGTCACACCCATCTCCACCGCGATGCGCGGCAGGCCGGCGGGCAGGACGGCGGCTTTATAAGCGGCGGATTGGCGGTCAAAGGTCGTCGTGCTGGGCATGGAAACCACACGCACGGCAATTTTTTTAGCCGCTAACAGCGTTTGTGCCGCTATGGCCAAGGGCACTTCCGAGCCGGTGGCGATGATGACGGCCTGGGCTTTTTTCTTCAAGCCGACTTGCGATGGCTCGGCCAGCACGTAAGCGCCTTTGTTGATGGCGTCCAGGCCGTAGGCGTCCACCTTGGCGGCAGCGGCCTTGGATGCCCCCTTGGCCGAGTAGGCGATGTTTTGACGGCTCAACAGCAGCGCGGTCGGACGGGTTTTGTTTTGCAGCGCGACGGCCCAGGCCACCGTGGTTTCGGCGGTGTCAGACGGACGCCAAACATCGAGATTGGGGATCAAACGCAGGCTGGCGGCGTGTTCGATCGACTGGTGCGTGGGGCCGTCTTCGCCCAGACCGATGCTGTCATGGGTGAAAACGTGAATCACGCGCTGCTTCATGAGCGCAGCCATGCGGATGGCGTTGCGGCTGTAGTCGCTGAAGGTGAGGAAAGTGCCGCCGTAGGGGATGAAGCCGCCGTGCAGCGTCACGCCGTTCATGATGGCGGCCATGCCGAATTCACGCACGCCGTAATTGATGTGGCGGCCACCGTTGCCCGCACCCGCTGCATCAAAGCGCAGGCTGGGCGTGTGGCTGGTGTTGGTGAGGTTGGAGCCGGTCAGGTCGGCCGAGCCACCCAGCAGCTCAGGACAGGCGGCGGTGAAGGCCTCTAGCGCGAGCTGGCTGGCTTTGCGGCTGGCCACGGTTTGCGCCTGGGTGTCGGCGGCAATCACGGCGTCCACGGCGACTTGGGCAAAGTTGGCGGGCAGCTCGCCCTTCATGCGGCGGATGAACTCGGCGGCCAGCTCGGGGTAGGCCGTTTGATAGGCCGCAAAGCGCACGTCCCAATCGTTTTGCGTGGCCAGACCCTGGGGCTTGGCGTTCCAGCCGTCGTAAACGTCTTGCGGGATGACGAAGGGTTCACTTGCCCAGCCGAGGGATTCGCGCGTGAGGCGGATTTCTTCGCCACCCAAGGGTTCGCCATGCGCCTTGGCGGTGTTGGCACGGTTCGGGCTGCCGTGGCCGATGGCGGTCTTGCAGACGATCAGCGTGGGCTTGTCTTTGGATTTTTTGGCTTGGGCCAAAGCCTTGGCCACGGCCTTGGCATCGTGGCCGTCCACCGGGCCAATCACAGCCCAACCGTAGGCGGCAAAACGCTGCGGCGTGTTGTCGATGAACCAGGGCGCGACTTGGCCGTCGATGGAAATGCCGTTGTCGTCGTACAGGGCAATCAGCTTGTTGAGCTTCCAGGCACCGGCCAGGGCGCAGACCTCGTGGCTGACGCCTTCCATCATGCAACCGTCACCCATGAAGGCGTAGGTGTGGTGGTTGACGATGCTATGACCGTCCCGGTTGAACTCCTTGGCCAGCAGCTTCTCGGCCAGCGCCATGCCCACGGCGTTGGCGATGCCTTGGCCCAGCGGGCCGGTGGTGGTTTCCACGCCGGGCGTCAGGCCGGACTCGGGGTGACCCGGTGTCTTGCTGTGCAGTTGGCGGAAGTTCTTCAGCTCGACCAGCGGCAGGTCGTAGCCGCTGAGGTGAAGAAGAGCGTACAGCAGCATGGACGCATGGCCGTTGGACAGCACAAAGCGGTCACGGTCGGCCCAATGCGGGTCAAGGGGGTTGTGCTTCAAGTGGCTGTGGCCCGTGCCATCAGCGCTCGGGCCCCACAGGGCCACGGCCATGTCGGCCATGCCCATGGGCGCGCCGGGGTGGCCGGAATTGGCGGCTTGAACGGCGTCCATGGCCAAGGCGCGGATGGCGTTGGCCATTGCTTTGTCAGTTGCAGGGGACGGTGCGGGGGTGTTGGCCATGGAAGGGGCAGCTCCGGAAAAAGGGGTCGGGGAAACCCGGTATTTTACTGGCCTGAGGCAAGGCTGATCTTCATCAGGTTGACCTGCAGAGCCCCTCAGTTCGGGCCTCCTTCTCTTGGGGGGAATGAGGATAATTTTTATTTTTGGCTTGCCACAAAGCCAATGCGACTCAAACCCGCTTGTTGCGCCAGCCCCATCAGCGTCACCACTTGACCGTAAGGCGCGGCCTGATCGGCCCATAACTGGACTTCGCTCAAAGGGTTTTGCTGGGCGATCTGCGTCAGGCGCTTTTTAACGTCTTCCTGAGACATCGGCTGATCGTCCAGGTACGCCTGCCCTGACTTGTCCAAGCCGAGCCGCACGGCGCGCGCTGGCTCCTGCGGCTGGGCGGCGGCTGATGTGGGCAAATCCAGACGCAAGGAACTGGTGAGCAACGGGGCGGTCAAGATGAAAATCACCACAAGCACCAGCATCACGTCCACCAAGGGTGTCATGTTGATATCGCTCATGGGCTTGGGGGCATGGGTTCGCTCAAGACGGCCGAACGTCATACACTTACTCCGGCTTTTGCGTCAGCAGCAGCTCACGCAAATCAAAAGCGAAGCCCTCCAGATCGACCTCAATCTGGCCGACAAGACGACCCAGCACGTTGTAGGCCAGCACGGCGGGGATGGCGACCACCAAACCCGCAGCCGTCATGAGCAGGGCCTCGCCCACGGGGCCAGAGATTTTGTCAATCGTGACCTGGCCTGCGCTGCTCATGCCCGTCAGCGCGTGGTAAATGCCCCAGACGGTGCCGAGCAGGCCGACAAAGGGCGCGGTGGAGCCGACCGTGGCCAGCAGCACTTGACCCAATTGCAGCTTGCGCAAGCCTGTGTGCAGGGCGTCGCGCAACACACGGGTGAGTTGTTGCGACGGGCTACCGGCGGTGGCCAGCGTGCCCTGCGCAGTCAGGCGGCTGGCCTCCAGCAGGGGCAGCACCAGCCATTCACGGTCAAAGGCCTGGAGCTGGGGCAACGCGGCGTCCAGACCGGTGGACTGCCAAAAAGCCGCCGTGCTGCGCGCCACATCGGCACGAACGCGACGCAAGAACCAGGTCTTCCAAACAATCACCACCCAACTCGCCACCGACATCAGCAGCAAAAGCAGCGCCACGCCCTGGCTGACCGCATCACCCTGGGTGAGGAGCTGGGCCAAGTTCATTGCAGTCCAAGCACGTCAAACATGTCAAACAGACCCGAGTTCTTGGTTGACAGGAAACGGGCGGCCCGCAAAGCGCCCTGCGCGTAGGTGACGCGACTGGACGATTTGTGCGTGATCTCGATGCGCTCGCCCGTGCCGGCAAACAGCACCGTGTGATCGCCCACAATGTCACCGCCACGAATGGTGGCAAACCCTATAGAAGAAGGATCACGCTCACCCGTCACCCCTTCACGGGCGTACACGGCACAGTCTTTCAAGTCACGCCCGAGTGCACCCGCAATCACTTCGCCCATCTTGAGCGCCGTGCCCGAGGGCGCATCCACCTTGTGGCGGTGATGGGCTTCGATGATTTCAATGTCGTAGCCGGTGGACAGGGCTTTGGCCGCCATTTCCAACAGTTTGAGCGTGACGTTGACGCCCACACTCATATTGGGGGCCATGACGATGGCAATGTCTTTGGCGGCGGCGGCGATCTCGGCTTTTTGCGCCTCTGTAAAACCCGTGGTGCCGATGACCAGGTTGACCCCCAGCGCACGGCACACCTGGAGGTGGGCCATCGTGCCCTCGGGCCGGGTGAAGTCGATCAGGGCTTGCGCATTTTGCAGGCCCGTCTTCAAATCCGACGTGATGCGCACGCCACTGGCATGGCCTGAAAAAGTGGCCGCATCTTGGCCCAGGGCCGCACTGCCCGCAACATCCAGCGCACCAGCCAAAACGCAGTCAGGATCGGCCCTGACGGCCTCGATCAGCATGCGGCCCATGCGGCCCGACGCGCCTGCAATGGCGATTTTTTGAGGAGTGGACAAAGTCATGGTGATGAACTCAAGAAAAGCGGCGGTGGGGGGGTGCGCATCAAGCCTGCACCACCCGCTCAGCGCGTGGGCGACTCCAGCGGGGGGTAGCTGGCGGGCAAAGGCGGCAGGGGTGCAGCAGGGGCTGCTTTGGTCGGCACAGGCAGCTTCTGCAAAGTCTCTGACGTCGCCTCCAAGGCGGGTAATTGGCTTGGCAAATTCATCTTGCCCATGCTGGCCGCAAATTCGGTTTCGCTGGGTAAAGCGTCGGCTTCAAAACGCTGCAATTCGGTATTTTTAAAAAATACCGTCACACGGCGAGATTGGGGCGCCACGCCTTGGCGTTTCAAAGTAAACACGTAGTCCCAACGGTCTTCATGAAAGACACTGGCCAACAAAGGCGTCCCCAAAACATCACGAACCTGCACCCGGCTCATGCCGGGTTTGAGCATGGCCACTTGCTCGCTGGTGACCACATTGCCCTGCACGACGTCCATCTTGTAGGGTCTGAAGGCGTTGACCAGTCGATTGCTCGTACTGTCCACCGTGCTGCAAGCAGACAGGGCGGCGCAGAAAATAAAAACCAGCCCTAAACCAGGGCCACGGCGCAGAAAATCGGACATGACTCGATGTGTAACGATATGATCGGCCCATTGTAGCGGCCTGGGTTTGACGTGCTCAACCAAGCGCATCCCAAACGCCAGCCAGCACCCGCCAGAAAGACCGCCCATGACCAGCATTGACGAACTCAAAAGTACCGGCCTCAAGGCCACGCTGCCGCGTTTAAAAGTGCTGGAAATTTTTCAAAACGGCACGCAGCGCCACATGACGGCAGAAGACGTGTTTCGCGCCTTGCTGGTGGACCGCTCCGACGTCGGCCTGGCCACCGTTTACCGGGTGTTGACCCAGTTTGAACAAGCGGGCATTTTGACCCGCAGCAATTTCGAGGGTGGCAAAGCGATTTATGAACTCAATGAAGGCCAGCACCACGACCATCTGGTCTGCCTGGACTGCGGCAGGGTGGAAGAGTTTTTTGACGCCGACATTGAAAATCGCCAGAACGAAGTGGCCAAGGCCAAGGGCTTCATGATTGCCGAGCACTCGCTGAGCCTGTACGCCCATTGCACCAAGAGCCCCTGCCCGAACCGCCCTGCCGCACGCGGCGCATGATCATTCGGCTCAAGCGGGCCCGTCCATGGCACGGCGGTGCCGATCCACAAAATCCTGGTAGGTGTTGATGCCGCGCAACTGCAAAATGGTATTGCGCACGGCGGCCTCCACCAGCACGGCCAAGTTGCGCCCCGCAGCCACTTGCAGCACCACTTTGCGCACCGGAATGCCCAGCACGTCCTGGGTTAAAGGCTCATAGGGAATACGCTCGTAATCGCGCTCCAACGTCTCGCGCCGCACCAGGTGCACGATCAACTTCAAATTCATTTTGCGCCGTACCGCTGTCTCACCAAAAATTGCACGAATGTCGAGCAGCCCGATGCCGCGAACCTCCAGCAGGTTCATCAACAGATCAGGGCAACGGCCTTCAATCGTGTCTTGGTTGATGCGGTACAAGTCCACCGCATCATCGGCCACCAGGCCGTGACTGCGGGAGATCAACTCCAGGCCCAACTCGCTTTTACCCAAGCCCGACTCCCCCGTGATCAACACCCCCAAACCGAGGATGTCCAACAGCACGCCGTGCATGGAGATGCGATCAGCGAAGTGCTTGGACAAATAACTGCGCAACACGTCAATCACATAGGCCGATGAATCCTTGGTGGCAAACATCGGAATCTGCGCTTGCTCGCACATGGCCATGAGCGAAGCCGGTGGCGACTTGCCATCGGCCAGCACCAACACGGGCGGCTCCAACTCCACAATACGGGCCACCCGGCGGGCGCAGTCCTCAGGCGTGGCGTTGCTGAGGTAGGCGACCTCACGCTCACCCAAAACCTGAGCCCGATAAGGGTGGATGTAGTTCAGATAGCCCACCAAGTCCGCCCCGGAGCGCGCCGCACGCACGGCCACCTCGTCAAATCGGCGCTCCGATGCGCCCAAGCCCGCCATCCACTCCCAGTTCAGGAGCGATCGAAATTGATTGAACAGCACCTCAGCACTGACGACGGTAGGTCTCATATTCGGTGGCGCTCGGGCTTAGGCTTGTTGGGCGGATTGCCAGCCTGCTATCAGGCCATGCAAAGCTTGCGCACTGTCGCTAGCGCCCAGCTTTTCACGCAAGACACTGTCGCTCAGCATCTCGGCAATTTCAGAGAGAATTTCCAGATGCTTTTGCGTGGCCGCTTCGGGCACCAGCAAAAAAATCAAAAGACTGACGGCTTGCTCGTCGGGGGCATCAAAGCCAATCGGCTGGGCCAGTTGGATCACCGCCGCCATGGGTGATTTAAGCCCCTTGATGCGGCCATGCGGTATGGCCACACCGTAGCCCAAGCCGGTCGAGCCCAAGCGTTCGCGGGCAAAGAGGCTATCGGTCACGACGGCCCGGTTCAAGCCGTGCAGGTTTTCAAACAGAAATCCCACCTCTTCAAAGGCTCTTTTTTTACTGCTGGCATCGAAGTGCACGAGCACTTGCGCCAAGGGCAAGATGGAGGAGAGTCGGTTCATGGTGGTTGGGGGCCGATTATGCACAAAAAAGCCGCGAGACTCGCGGCTTTTGCCAAGCTCAGTCGCCCTTACATCATACGTTTAGCGGGTTCGTGGCTATGGTTTTGGAGGCGGTCTTTATGCCGCCCCACCTGGCGATCCAATTTATCAACCAGCTCATCAACGGCGGCGTACAAATCTTCATTCGCGCTTTCGGCAAACAGGTCATTTCCTTTGACATGAATGCTGCATTCGGCCCGCTGTCGTCGCTCTTTTTCCTTCTGATTTTCCACAGTCAGCAACACCTTGATATCGACCAACTGATCAAAATGCCGGCTAATTCGATCCAGCTTGGTCGTGACATAACTTCTCAAAGACGGGGTAACTTCCAGGTGATGACCGCTGATCGTCAAATTCATGAATAACCTCCTGTTGCACTCGGGATTGAAGAACTGCCCACAACGGCCAACTCAGCAACGACGACTGATCTAGCCACTGCATGCAACCCCACTATGCACCTGAAAAACAGCAAAGGCAATCCCTTTGTCATGGATTTTTCATATTTATCTGGTAGCCCCTCCCCATCCACGCGACCTTGCGCCCACGACACCCCAGCGGTTCACTTGCAAATTTGATTGCGCCCACTGTTTTTGGCCAGGTAAAGGGCCTGATCCGCAGCCGCCAAGACCTCATGCGCGTCACCCCCTTGTGCACTCACGGCAACGCCCGCACTGAGCGTGACCTGGAAGTTGTGCTCACCACTGCGAAACACGATGTCGGCAAAGCGGCGCCGAATATCGTCCAGCAGCCGCAGCGCATCCACCTCAGCGCACTCCGGCAAAATCACCAAAAATTCTTCACCCCCATAGCGCCCCACACTGTCTTGGCGTCGCAAGCGCTGGCGCAACAGATTGCCCAATGTTTTGATGACCTGGTCGCCCATGGGGTGGCCCCAGTTGTCGTTCACGCGCTTGAAGAAGTCGATGTCCACCATCGCAATCGACACCGGCTTGCCGTTGCGACGCGAGCGATCCACTTCCTGCGCCAGCCGGTCTTTGATGCTGGCGTGTTTGAGCAGCCCCGTCAGGCTGTCCTGGTTCATCAGCTCGGCCACCTTGCGTGCGCGCTCGGCCCGCACGCGGATGCCCACCACCAACTGCACGTCCGAGATCGGCTTGACCAAAAAATCATCAGCGCCGCTGCGCAAGGCCTGCACCTGACGCGTCAAATCGGACTCGGCCGACATCAGCACAATCGGCAAACCCTGCCAAGCGCTGTCATAACGGATCATGCGAGCCAACTCCTCCCCTGTGCACTCGGGCATGTACAAGTCCATCAACAGCACATCGGGGCGCAGCTTGAGCAGCGCGGGCAACACCGCATTGGGGTGACTCACCCGGTCGGCCAGCATGCCAGCGGCGCGCAGGGTCAAACGGTAATGTTCGGCCAGCACCTCGTCGTCGTCCACGATCAAAACCCGGTAAGGCGGCTGCTCTCGCTCGCGCACGAGTGACTCGACCCGGGCCGCCACCGTGGGCACGTCCACCGGCTGGGTGAAAAACACCTCTGCCCCAGCTTTAGCCGCCAGCAATTGAATCGCGAAATCAGCATGGCTGGCCAACACAATCAAGGCCACATGGCGACTCGTTTGAGCCGCCAAACGCTCGACCGCTTGCCGAGTGGGCTCGTTGTCGCCCTCCACAATGGCGCCCTCCAGCAGCACAATGTCGGGCGGATCGTCCCGCAGCACCGCTTGCGCCGAGTCCCAACTCGGGTAAGGCGACACCGTGTAGCCAAACTGCCCCAGCCCCCGGCACATCGACAAACTGAAGGCTTGGTCCGAGTGCACCATCACCACGCGCAGCACACCCCAAGCCACGGGCCTTGGCGCGGCGGGAACGGACGCCTCCTTGATCGCCACCGACTCGTCTTGCACGGCAATGCTCTGCCGCAAGGCACGCAAGCCGGCCAGCCAGTTTTTCCATTGATCGCGAGGCGGTGGCAGGTCGGATTCCAGCCAGGCTTTGGCCACCTCTTCAAGCGCGCGCGCCTGAACCGACAGCTCAGGAAACCCAAAAGTGCCCCCCGCCCCCGCGAGTTTGTGCAGGCGAAAATGAATTTGAACCAACAACTCGCGCGGGACATCCGGCCCGCGACCGGCCATCAGACGATTCAGCTCGTCCAAGGTACCTGCCAACTGCGCCGCAAACTGGCGACGCAGCACGGCCAGTTGTGCCGCAAAATCCACCGCCGATGGAGTCGTCTCATCCATAGGCCCGACCCCAAATTTTTTGCACTTGCGTGGCCAGCAGCATGGGGTCAAACGGTTTGGCGATCACATCCAACGCCCCCAAAGCCTGGTAATTCTTCACCTCGGATGATTGCGCTTTAGCGGTCAAAAAAATCACCGGTATCTTGGCGGTGTTCGGGTCAGCCCGCAGCCGCCGCAAAGTGGCAGGCCCATCCAAATCGGGCATCATGACGTCCAGCAAAATCAAGCCAGGGTCAAAGCCGCAGACCTGCTCCAAAACATCGGTCCCATTGCTGCACAGCAAGAGCTCGTAGCCGCCCAAGACCTCCAGGGCCAGCTTGGCCACGGACTGAATGTCCGGCTCATCTTCGGCGTACAAAATACGTTCAAGCTTCATCACGCGTCTCCCTGCTGTTCGTTTGAATCGTAGCGGCCAATCGACGTTTCAAGATACCAAGCAATTGAGCCTCATCCACCGGCTTGCTCAGCCACTCCACGCCAAAAACCTCATCTTGCAAGGCGAGCTTGCCCATGTCGATGGCGCTTGATATCACCACCATCGGTACCGCGTCAAGTTCGGGTCGCGTCCGCAGGGCGCGCACCAGTGTCACACCGTTTTGGTCAGGCAAGACCATGTCCAACGTGATCGCCACGTAACGCGTGGCTTGCACCCGCTCCAGGGCCATGGCCCCGGTGCTCGCCACGTCCACACCATAACCCGCGCCTTCCAAGAGGGTCAATAAAGTGTTGGCCACAGCCGGGTTGTCTTCAACCACCAAAATTCGTGCTGAATCTACCCCCAGCAAATTCATTTGTCCATCTATCTCCCGGGTTATTGCGGCGCGCGCGCTGCCTGAGGCCAAACAGACGGGCAACACAAAATGGAAACTCGCGCCCTCGCCGGGCACAGAGTCATAGCCGATCAAACCGTGCATACGCTCGATCAATTCTTTGCTGATCGCCAAGCCCAGGCCCGAACCGCCCTTTTGGCGTGTATCGGAGGTATCGGCCTGAGAGAATTTTTGAAAGATATGCGCCCTGAATTCAGCCGCAATCCCGGGGCCATGGTCGCGCACACTGACCCGCACCGATCCTTGTTCCGGGCAAACTGCCACAGTCACCTCAACGACATCGCCAGGCGGGGAGTACTTCACTGCATTTGACAAGAGGTTGCTCAGCACCTGCTGCAAGCGGTTGGCATCGACACGCACGTACACGGGTTCATTGGGCGCATCCAAGCGCAATTTAACTTGGTGTCGTTGCGCATACACATCGGCCGTCACCATGGCCTGGGCAACCAAAGGACCAATCGCCTCAACCGACATGTCCATGCGCATCATGCCAGCGGCCATTTTCTCCAGATCCAGCAGATCGTTAATGAGCAAGGTCAGCCGTTGGCCGTTTTTGTAAGCCATGTTCAGCATGGTTTGAGCTTGCTGCGGCAGCGCGCCCAAGACACCCCCACACACCAGCCCTAAAGCCCCGTTGATCGAGGTCAGCGGTGTTCTCAATTCGTGGCTCACGGTGGACACAAACGAAGCCTTCATTTGCTCGCTTTTCTTGCGTTCACTGATGTCACGCACCAGACCGATCAACATCGGTTGGTTCTGGTGTGTGCTGCCCGAGATCGCTAAATCCATAGGGAAAATACGCCCATCTTTACCCCGCCCTTCCACCTCGTGGTGAAGCCCGATGCGCCCTGACACCCAGGTTTTTCCCGTTTTTTCAAGAAACGCATCCAGCCGGGCATGGTAGGTCTGTGGGGCCAGCATTTTGACGGACTGGCCCTGCACTTCAGCCAAGCCATAGCCAAACATCAACTCGGCAGATCGGTTTATCGACTGCAACCGCCCTTCGCTGTCCAGGGTGATGATGCCATCGGCCACATTGTCAAAAACCGCCTGCATCAGTTGCGCATTTTCTTTGAGGGACATGCTTGCGCTCACCTGCTCGGTCATATCCATCGAAATGCCCAGCAGATGGGAGGTTTTGCCGGCCTCATTGCGCACGCTCACCTTCATCGTGCGCAGCACCCGTTCATTCCCCAACGGCGTTCGCAATCGGCTTTCTTCAATGACGTGCACCCGGCCCGATGCAAAGGCCTGGCGGTCATCGGCCGCAAAATGGTCAGCCAAGGGTTGGTCGAACACCTCGTGCACCGTCTTGCCAATCAGGGGCTGGCCGACGCGCTCATGCATTTGCCGCCATGCGCGGTTGACCCGTTCATAGCGGAACTCCTGGGTGTCTTTAACGAACACCCCAGCGGGAATGTTCTCGACGATGACGTCCAGCATTTGCTCTGATGCCTGCAAGGCTTGCGTCTGGCTGCGCAGCTCTGCCGTCATGTCTCGCGCCATGGCTTCGGCCCGTTGGCGTCGCGAGTTCAACACCGCGACGAACAAAGCCAACAGCACACTCAAGCCCATGCCCAGCACCAACACGCCCCCGTTGTGTACGGCGATCCAAGCCGTCTCAATGCTGGGCCGACTTTGAAACTGCACTGTCCAATCACGCCCATAGGCTGATATCACCCGGGCCGTCGTCCATCGCGGCTGGGATGGGCCTTGATCCACGATAGGCGTCACGTTAGCCGAATCAAACAAAAGCGCCTCGGGCTTGGGCACCTCGGTTTGCACGCCGTCATAAATCTGGAACTTAAGCGGCCGCTCACGCTCGCCCAGCAAGCCGCGCATCAAATCATGGGCGCGCAAAGGCATGTACACAAAGCCTTGCAAAGCTTGCCAGCGACTCTGCGTTGTGTTCAAAGCGGCATGCTGGCGAAACACCGGCAAGAACATTAAGAAGCCCGCCTGCTTGCGCACGTCCGGCTCCAATAAGAGCGTGATCTTGTCGCTCAGGTTAATCATGCCGTTGCCCACCGCCCGACGCATGGCGTCGCCCCGGCGGGGCTCGGCCAGCAAGTCATAGCCCAACGCGCGCCGATTGCGCTCGGTCAGGGGTGCCAGATAAACAATGACGCTGTAGAGTGGGCGCAGGCCTTCAGGGTGAAGACTGAACGGGGCTTGCCCCTCGGTTTGGCGGGCTTTGATGCGGCTCGTCACAGTGTCAGGCGTCATGACTTCGCTGTAACCCAGTCCCTGAACCCCCTGGCTGTTTTGATCCAGTTGCAGGCTCGCGACGTAACGCGCCCAAGCCTGCTGATCCACGGCATAGCTGGCATTGAACAAACCGGCCGCACCCCGCAAGATGAGGGCGTGCTGGCGCATGCGTTCTTCAATGGCCTGCACCACCTCTTTGACATTCACCTCAAACTGGTGCTCGCCCAGCGTTTTGGCCTGCCCATAAAGCGCATGGTTGGCCGCCAGAACCAAACCCAAACTGAGGGCCAAAGTTACCCACGCTGCACGGTTGAAGCGATGGAGCGCCTGAGGAATGAAGCGTTTCAAAAACCAACTCCAGTTAAACCCGCTGCGCCTCGCGTGTCACAACACCAAGGGCCTGAGCGGAGATGAAGACTCTGACTCTAACTCAGCCCTGCGCGAGCACTTCCGAAATCTCAATCAAATTCAAATCCGGGTCGCGCACGTACACCGACCTGATCTTGTGTGTGGCACCGGTGCGCATGACCGGGCCCTCCAAAATGGGCCAATGGGCCGCTTGGAGTTGCACCATCACCTCATCCAGAGGCACGGATGCAATAAAGCACAAGTCCAGCGCGCCCGGCACGGGCACATGGGCCTTGGGCTCAAACGCCTGGCCGCGCACATGCAGGTTGATTTTTTGATGCCCGAACTTGAAGGCCTTGCGTGTCACGGGCGGTGTGCCGCCGACAAAACTCTCCAGCGTCATGCCCATGACGCGGGTGTAGAAGTCAACGCAGGCGAGCTCATCGAAGGTGGTCAACACCAAGTGGTCGAGGTGATCAATCATGCGGTAGCCCTTTCAGCTCAAATCTCGCGCAGCAAATTCGCCAACTCCACGGCTGACTTCACGTTCATCTTGTCAAACACGCGGGCGCGGTGAACCTCCACCGTGCGCACGCTGATGTCGAGTTGGTCGGCGATGCGTTTGTTGGGCAGGCCGTCCACCACCAGGCGCATGACATCGCGCTCGCGCTCGGTGAGCTCGGCCAGGCGCTGGCGCACGCTGTTGCGGGCCTGTTGGGCCTGCACGATCAGGGCGGATTGTTGGATGGCTTGCTCGACCCGGTCCACCAGGGCATTGTCTGAAAAAGGCTTCTCGCAAAAATCAAACGCGCCGCGTTTGACGGTGGCCACGGCGGTGGGCACATCGGCATGACCGGTCAAAAAAATCACCGGCATGGCTTGGTGCAGTCCGCGCTGCTCCAGGCGCTCAAACAGGGCCAAACCACTCAAGCCCGGCATGCGCACGTCCAGCAGCAAGCAGCAGGGGCTTTGCGGTGTGAAGCCGGTTTCGATCATTTGCCAAAAGGCGTCGGCGCTCTCAAAGGCCTGACTGGGCAGGCGGCGTGAGCGCAGCAGCCAGGCCAGGGCGTCGCGCACCCCCACGTCGTCGTCCACGATAAAAACACAGGCGTCTATGACAGGTTGCATACGGCTAGAGTTTACGCAAGCGGCAGGGTGAAGCTGAACACCGTGCCTTGCGGCGTGTGCGGGGCAAAGCGCAGGCTGCCGCCGTGCTGCTCAATCACGGTGCGGCACAGGCTCAAGCCCAGCCCCATGCCTTCGGCCTTGGTGGTGAAGAAGGGGGTGAAGAGTTGTTGGGCTACATCGGGCGCAATGCCGGGACCGATATCGCTCACTGAGAACATGAGTTGGCGTTCATCCGCATCGGGGTGGCGTTTGACGTCCAACAGCAGCACACGGCGCGTGATGTCAGGACTGTCCATGGCCTGCATGCCATTGCGTGCGAGGTTGAGCAGCACTTGTTCAACCATGGTGCGGTCGCACAGCACGGGGGGCAGACCGGGGGCGACGCGCAGTTGCAGCTGCACGACAAGCTTGCGGGCTTGCAGGTTGACGAGTGGCATCACCGCGTCTAACAGGGCTTGCGGCGTGACCGCCTCACGCGCCTGGTCGCGCCGGCGGACAAAGTCATGCACGCTTTTGATGACCTTGCCTGCGCGCTCGGCCTGCTGGGCAATGCGCTGCATGGCGACTTCCATGTCTGCCGCTGTGTGGCGGCCTTCACGCAGCAGGTTGGTGGAGCCGGTGGCATAGCTCGATATGGCGGCCAGGGGTTGGTTCAACTCATGGCTGAGCAGCGAGGCCATCTCGCCCACCATGGCCAGGCGTGCTGTGGCCTGCAAGCGGTCTTGGCTGGCGCGGGAGAGTTCCTCAACCCGGCGTTGCTCGCGCATGTCCAGAAATGCGCTCATCCAGCCGGTTTGTACGCCTTGCTCGTTGATGAGCGGGGCTTCGATGATGAGCACAGGAATGCGCGTGCCGTCTTTGTGCATGAAGACAGACTCAAACCCTTCACGCGGTGGAGCCGTGCCCGCCAGCCGGATGGCCTGGCGCTTTTGGTATTCGTGCGCCAACTCGGGGGGCCAATAGGGGGCATTGGCGCTGTGGCCCATCAACTCCTGCGCGCTAAAGCCCACCATTTCACAAAACGCGGGGTTCACATAGGTGATGTGGCCGCTCAAGTCGCGCGCGCGCAGGCCCGTAATGAGCGAGTCCTCCATGGCTTTGCGAAAGGCCAGGGCTTCGGCCAGATCGCGCTCGGCCTTGAGCCGCCTGCGCATGTCGCGCCCGAGCAGCAGCAGGATGAAGAACAGCGCGAGGGACATGGCCGCCACCAGCGCGGTGAGCACATTGGGGAAGAAGTCGGGCGCGCCCTGCCAGCTGTCCAGGCGCAAGACCAGCGTGGTGCCGGAGAGGTCGAGCAACTGCTGCGCGGTGAAAACGCGGTCGCCCCGGCGTGCCAAGCCGCGAATGGCCAGGCGAGTGCCGTCGCCCTCCGTGAAAGACACCTCTTGGCTGCGCGTGAGCTGGCGGCTGATCAGTTCATTAAGCACCTCGGGCAGTGAATAGGTGGCGACCACATAGCCTGTGAGCCGCCCAGCCGTGACCAGCGGCAGGCACAGCTCCATCACCTCGATGCCCAGGCCCTCGGCCAACAGCACAAAGTAGCTGCCCGAATACGCAGGCCCACTCAAGCGGCGTGCGGCGGCACAGGTTTGCACCACATCGGCTTGTGAATGGGCGCGACCCGACCGGTCAAACACCGGGACGCTGAAAGGGGACTCCGCTTGCGCGGTGATTTTTTGCGCGGGGTCGCGCCACTCAATGCGCACCAGCTCGCGGTGCACGCGCAAAAACGCTTGGGCCTCAGACATCCAGACCTGGGGCGTGGGTTCATTGAACTGCAAGGCCTGCAGGCTTTGCACGTTGCGCGTGAGGGCGGATCTCACCTCGCCCACGGCCTCGGCCGCGTCACGCTCCAGGCGGCTTTGCACCTGGCTGGCTTCATAACGACCGGCCAGCCACACCAGCGTGGCCAGCAAGGCCAGCACCAGCAGCACCAGGGCCGACCACAGGCTGCGCCGACGCCACTCGGGCGGCATTCGGGTGGTGGCCAGGCGCGGCGCTTTCACAGCACGCGGTGCGCGAGCGCGGGCAGTTGCGCGCGGCATTGGGTGAGCAGCGCGGCATCCAACTCGCTCAGCACCACGCCTTCGCCTTGCGCCTGGCAGGCCAGTACACGGCCCCAGGGATCAATGGCCATCGTGTGGCCCCAGGTCTGGCGGCCGTTCTCATGCACGCCGCCTTGCGCCGCCGCCAGCACAAAGGCCAGGTTCTCTACCGCGCGGGCGCGCAGCAGCAACTCCCAATGCGCTTGGCCGGTGGTGAAAGTGAAAGCGCTGGGCACCAGCAGCAGGTCGGCCCCCGCTTGGGCATAGGCCCGGTACAGCTCGGGAAAGCGCAGGTCGTAGCACACGCTCAGGCCAATGCGCCAGCGGTGGCCGTCAGCCGAGGGCAACTCAAAATGCACCGGCTGTTGGCCTGCTTGTAAAACACGCGACTCATCGAAGCGTTCACGGCCATTGTCAAAGCGGAACAGATGAATCTTGTCGTAGCGCGCCACGCACGCGCCCTGGGGCGAGTACACGAGGCTGGTGTTGGTGACGCGTTGAGTGTCGCTTTGGGCTTGCGCTTCGTCAGGGTCTTGCGGCAAAGATAAAGGCAGCGTGCCGCCCACGATCCACAGCTTGAGTTCACGGGCGCGTTGGGCTAAAAATTGTTGAATGCGCCCGGTGCCATAGGGCTCTTGAATCGCCAGCTTGTCGGTGTCGCGCTGGCCCATCAGGCAAAAATACTCGGGCAGCACGGCCAGCTCTGCACCCGCCTGAGCGGCCTGTGTCAAGAGCGCGTGGGCACGGTCGAGGTTGGCACCTGGCTGCGTGGCCGAGACCATCTGAATCGCGGCGACTTTCATGGCTTGACTTCGCCCTTGAGGGCTTTGACCGAGTCCAGCTTCGTGATTTTGGGGTCAGTCCAGCTGCCGGTGATGTGAAATTCTTGGGTGTTGGAGGCGATCAAGGGGCGGCTCAAAATCCACTGGGCAATAAACGTCCCCAGGCCCACTACCGGGTTGATCCAGCCCGCAATCAAAGACGCCGTGCCCGCGCTGATCTCCGGCACCACCACCACCTTGATGTCTTGCGTTTCTTTGGCGATGTCAGCGCGCCCTTCCATCAACACGGCGGCGTTCACGCCCTTCATTTGCAGATTGTGGGTGGCGGCCATGCCCTGCTCAATTTGCACGTCCCCGCGCACCGAGTCAAACGAAAAGCCGTCGCTGAACACATCGCGGAAATCCAGCACCAAGCGGCGCGGCAGGGCTTGCAGGCTGAGCACGCCCAGCAGCTTGGCTATACCCGGATCGGCCTTGAGGAACTGGCCGTTTTCCACGTTCACGTTGAACGCCCCGCCCAGCGTGGGGTAGTCCAGCGCCAGCGGCGAGCCGACCCAGGCCACTTGCCCTGCCAGTCTGCCCTGGCCACGGCGGATCACGCCTTGCATGCCCAGGCGTTCCAGCAATTGGCCTGCGTCACGCAGGTCGAGTGTGAAGTCCATCACCGTGCGGCGCTTCTCTGGCGGGGTCGCTGCGGCGCGTGGCCCAGGCAGCGTGGGGGTCGTTGGGGTCGTGGGGTTGAGCACCGTCCAGTTGCCGGTAGCGGTGAAGCTGGCCTCGGGCATGCTGATGTTGAACTTGTTCAAACGCCACTCGCGCGCCACCGCGTCTTGGCTGGTCGCACCCCGGTTGACCGCGTCAATCTCTACCCGCCCCAAGCGTTTGCCGCGCAAGTCCAGATCGTCCACGATGATGTCCAGCGCGGGAATGCTGGCGGGCTGTTCCTCCAGCAAGGTTTCAACCGCTTTGGCGGTGGAGGGGGCCAGTGACAAGCGCGCCAGACGGGCATACAGCCGCCCTGCCCCCGCGCCGGACGATTGGCGGTACTCCAGGTAGCCATTGAGCTCTTTGGCGTCCAGATTGGCGCGCCAGGTGAGCCCCTCACGCGAACCGCCCACCACCAGTTGGTGCAGGGTGCGCCCACCCGCCGTCAAGGCTTTGGCCCGAATCGCCAAACTGGTGGGCAAGTAGCCTGTGAGGCTGGGGTCTAGCGCGGGGGCATTGACCGTGGCGTTGGAAGCCTGATGGGCCGGGGCTGTGGGCAGCAGGGCCGTCCAAGCGTCCATGTCCAGCGCGTCGGTGTTGATGCTGGCCACCACGCCCATGGTGGGCAGGGGCACGGTGTCAGCGGGCTCCAGCCCCACCCCAATCGCCCCGCGCAAGACCTGGGCCTGCGGGCCCGACACATCGCGCACATAGGTGACTGAAGCCAGTCGCCCCAAGGCCAGCGACCATTGGTCTTGCAGCGCCTTGGCGTGGCCGGCAGGGCTCGGCGGTGCTTGCAGCGTCACCGCGCTTTGCAAGCGCAGAGGCAGGGCGGTTTCAGCGGCTTTACCCAAGGGCGCGGGCAGGTTCAGGGCCAGGCCTTGCAGGTTGCTGGTGATCAAGAACTCGGGCTCGCCCCGGTTCAGGTTCAGCGTCATCGCGTACGTGGCTGTGCCCGCGGTGTGCGCGGCCAACGCGGGCACCAGCGCACCCCATTCGCTGAGCTGGCGCAGGCCTTGCGCACTCAAACTGCCTTGGGCTTGCAGGGTGGGCTCACCCGCCACGCGCGCGCCCGGCACGTGCATGCTGCCGCCTTCGGCCCGCACATCACCGCCCAGAAAACGCGCTTGCCCAGCGCTGATGGCAAAACCTTTTTCCGAGAAGTGCACCACGCCACGCGCCGCGCTCAGGGGCGGCAAGCTGGGGAAGAGTTTGGCGTTGCTGTCGGTCAAAGTCAGCTTGCCCTGAACGTTGGTCTTTTCTAAATCGGCCAGGGGAATGGCGAGCTTGAGCTGTAGCTCGGCCGGGCCGCTCACCACGGCCTGGCCCAGCAGGTGATCGGTCAACGCAGCCACGGGGCTGTTTTGAACGGTGTGTTTCAACCAGTCATTCAGTGGGCCACGGGCGTCCAGGTTCACCCGTACCACCGGGGCTTTGAGAAAGTCAGGGATCTGCGCATCGCCGCGCACGATGCGCAGGCTGTCGTCCCCAGCCACACGGGCGCTCACGCCCTTGACTTGCAGGCTGGTGTAGTTGATCAGCAGCTCGCCGCTGATCTGGCTCAAGCCCGGCCAGGGCAGGTCTGTTGCAGCTTGCAGGCTGCGCGGCACATAGCTGAAGGCGGCGTCGTTGAAGCGGGCCGAGATTTGGAAGTCGCCCTGCTTGGGGTCGGTGAAGGGCATGTCACGCAAGTTGCCTTTGACTTTGAACTTGACGTTGTTGGCCTTGCCCTGGGTCAGCGCCTCGTGCAGGTATTCGCGCACAGGGCGGTGGATCAACTGGGGCAAGTAGCGGTACACGCGGGTCGGGTCGGCACGGCTCAAGCTGCCTTGCAAGTCCAGCACACCGGGAAAGCGTGCGTCGTTTTGCAAGGCCCCGGTGGGCGACGCTACGGCTGGTGCGCTTTGCCATTTGACTTGGGCCTCGCCCTGCGCGTCGGCATTGCTGAACTTGAGGTTGGGCAACTGCACTTTGATAGTTTCGCCGTCGATCTGCCATTGCACATCGGCGCTGAGCTGCGCGATGGGCACGCGCGCGTCTTCAAACAGGCCGGGGAAGTCCAGGTGGCCGTTTTTCATCTGCCATTTGGCGCGTCCGCCCAAGGGGTTCAGATCAAAATCAAGTGCCACCCCTTGCGCGCCCGGGCGACCCAGCGGGGGTGCTTCGTCTTTTTGGCGTGCGGGGTGTTCGGTCTGTGCGCCGGGGGCTTGGGCATCAAACGCGAGCTGTGCCACCCGGCCCTTGACCTCAAAGTGGTGAGGCTCGTCCATCGGGCCTTGCCAGCGGGCCTGGATTTTCTCGACCAAACCTTGCGGTGCATACGCCTCCAGGGCGGCCAGGGTTGAAGGGGGCAGTGGCAGGTGGCTGGCGATCCGCGCCAGGGTGGCCAGGTCAAGCTGCTCGGCCTGCAACTCGCCATGCGCAGCCGTCGCGCCCTGGCCACGCGTTTGTGACACGCGCACATTGCCGCCCGACCAGTGCACGCCGTCCCCGGTGACGAACTGCAAGTGGTCGGTCGAGAACTCAAAGCCCGCATCCGAGCGTTTGCCGCCCAAGCGCCCGGTGAGCGAGGCCAAGGCAAAGGGCTTGTGGTCTGCGCCGGGTTTGAAGGCGAGCTGCGACAGGGCCACATCGGCCGTGGCGGCTGTCACTTGGCCGTGCTTGACGTCCACCCAAGCCCGCAGCGCGCCGTTGCCTTGATGAATCTCCAAACCCAACGGCGCGTAGCGCCCGAGGTGAGCCACGTCCACCCGGGCAAAGGCGGCATGCAGCTCACCGTCCCATTCGCGCCAGCGGCCTGGGTGCAGTGAGAGCAGCGGTTGGCGAAAGCGCCCCGTCAGGCTGAAGCGATCACCCCACTCGGCGGGCGGTGTGGCGTCCAGGCGCATTTCATGGCCACGTAAGGCGTTGCGCACCACCAGATCGACCGCTTGCAAGGCCAGGGCAGGCAACTCGCGTTTCTCATCAATCCATTGGACGCTGCCGCTTCGAATGACCACTTCGGTTTGTGAGAAAAACCAGTCGCTGGCGCTGTGGTCATTGGCATTGGGTTTCAGATCCAAACCCGCCACTTGAATGCGGCCGTCTTTCAATCGGCGGATGTCGAGCTCAGGGCGCTCGATGTAGAGCTGCTGGAAACTGAGGTTCCACAGCGAGCGCGGCGACAGGGCAATCACCACACGCGGCAGCTTCAAGGCGGTCTGCCCTTCGGCATTGAGTAGCTGCACGTTCGACAGCTCAAACGCGGGAATCAAACCCTCAGAGTGCGCGCTGATGGCCTCGATTTGAACCTTCACCCCCAAAGCCTGACTGGCGCGGGTTTCGAGTTCGGGGCGAAAATCGCCAATACGCGGCACAATGACCAGATGCAGTGCGCCCCAAGCGCAAATCAGCACCAGCCACGCCACCAGCACCAGCCACAAGGCCAGGCGCGAGACGAGGGAGAGGGTTTTCAAAGCGTGGGCAGATCGGCCGGACAAAGCATCCATTTTTAAGAGCGAGAACGTGACAGGAATTATGGCGCACTCATCTCATTCCCGTTTCGCGCAACGGGTACGCCGCCGCCATGCGACTGAGCTGCATGTCTTGCCGCCGGGTGTGCCCGACACCGCCGCGATGCAGCAGGTACTTCAGGCCTTGCTTCACAGTGGCTTTCGCATCGACCAAGCCTTGCGGGTATTGCGCCAACTGGTGTTGGAGCGCTTGCTCACGCTGGACTGCGATGAATGCGCGCCGCTGAGTCGGGTCACCGGCTGCATGACGGAGTTGGCGGAGTTTGCGCTGGATGTGGCTTGTACCCAGGCTTTTGAAACGCTGGACGCGCAGCATGGCATGCCCACCACGGCACAAGGCCAACGCGCCAAGCTGTGGATCGTGGGCATGGGCAAGCTGGGGGCACGTGAGCTCAATGTGTCCAGCGACATTGACTTGATTTACGTCTATGAGCAAGACGGCGACACCACGGGTGATGGTCAGGGCCTGGGCCGCATCTCCAACCAGGCGTATTTCGCCAAGGTGGTGCGGGTCATTCAGGGCTTGGTGGGCGAGGTGACTGACCATGGCTTTGTATTTCGCCTGGATTTGGCGCTGCGGCCCAATGGCAACGCCGGGCCGAGTGCGGTCTCGCTGAGCGCGCTGGAAGCGTACTTTCATGTGCAGGGCCGCGAGTGGGAGCGCTTGGCTTGGTTGAAGAGCCGCGTGGTGGCCCCAGTGCAGAACATGCATGATGGATCGGGCCAAGGCTTGCGCAGTCTGGTGATGCCTTTTGTGTTCAGGCGCTATCTGGACTACAGCGTGTTCGACGCCTTGCGGGTGCTGCACCGGCAGATTCGGGAGCACGCGAACCGGCGCAGCGCAGGCCGCCCCGAGCGCCAAAACGACGTCAAGCTTTCACGTGGCGGCATTCGGGAGATTGAGTTCACCGTGCAACTGCTCCAAGTGGTGCGCGGTGGCCAGTACCCCGAGCTGCGCACCCGCCCCACCCTGAGCGCCTTGCAGCGCTTGGCCCGTGCCGGCTTGATGCCCGGCCCCACCGCCGAGGCCTTGGCCCAAGCCTATGTTTTCTTGCGCCAGTTGGAGCACCGCATCCAGTACCTGGACGACCAGCAAACGCATGTGTTGCCGCATCAGGATGGGGACTTGGACTGGATCGCCCGCAGCTTGGGTTTTGCCGCATCGGGGCCGTTTCTCACCCAGCTGGACATGCACCGGGAGGTGGTGGCGCATGAGTTTGACCAGTTGCTCGGCGCGGCTTCGACACCCGATTGCAAAGGCTGTGGCGCGGGGAGCAAAGGTGCGCCCTTCACCCCGAATCTGGACGAACTGTTGACCCAACTCCCGCCCCAGGTTGCCCAGCGCGTGACGCTGTGGCGCGAGCACCCGCGCGTCTTGGCCTTGAGCGACGCGTCCCGTGGGCGCTTGCTGCGCCTGCTGGCCCGCACCGCGCAGTGGTTGCGCGAGGCCCGCGTCAGCGAGACCTCAGCCGTGCGCCTGGCCGACTGGATGGAGCCCTTGCTGCGGCGCGAGAATTACCTGGCCTTGCTGCTGGAGCGGCCTCAGGTGCATGAGCGCTTATTGCGCTTGCTCGGCGCGGCGCGCTGGCCCGCGCGCTACCTGCAACTGCACCCCGGCGTGATCGACGAGCTGGCCGTGGACACCATGGTGCACGAGCG
>CANCDA010000019.1 GCA_947374705.1 Comamonadaceae bacterium
AATGCGCCCATTGCAGCGCCTACCGCGTGTTCCACAAGCTGGACCGCACGCTGCGCTGCCACCACTGCGGCTTCACCGAGCGCGTGCCGCGCGCCTGCCCGGCCTGCGGCAACCCGGACATCACCACCGTGGGGCGCGGCACCGAGCAACTCGAAGAACACTTGGCCGAGCTGCTGGCCGAGGTACGGCGGCCTGACTCCATCACTGAATCGCAGCCCGAAGGCCTGCCCGTGCGCATCTTGCGCATCGACGCCGACAGCACGCGACTAAAGGGTGCATTGGCCGCGCAAATGGCGCAGGTGCACGCCGGTGATGTGGATGTGCTCGTCGGCACACAGATGATCGCCAAGGGCCACGACTTTCGCCGCATCACGCTGGTGGCGGCGCTCAACCCGGACGGCGCACTGTTCTCCAGCGACTTTCGCGCGCCTGAGCGGCTCTTCAGCCTGTTGATGCAGGTGGGCGGGCGAGCCGGGCGCGATGCGGCCCTCAGTAGCCAAAGCGAGGTGTGGGTGCAAACGTTTCACCCCCAACACCCGCTGTTTGAGGCCTTGAAGCAACACGATTACCCGGCCTTCGCAGAGCAACAACTCAAAGAACGCGAGCAAGCCGCCCTGCCGCCTTTCAGCTTTCAAGCCCTGGTGCGCGCTGATGCCCGCACGCAAGAGGTGGCGCAAGGCTTTCTCAACCACGCCAGTGCGGCGGCCCTTGAGCTCCCGGAGTCGCCCTACGTCACGCTCTACCCAGCCGTGCCCATGAGCATCCAACGCGTGGCCAATGTGGAGCGGGCGCAGATGCTGGTAGAGAGCACCTCGCGTGCGGCCTTGCAGCGTTTTTTATCTTCCTGGCATGGAGTGTTGCTTGCGGCACGCCAGGGGCCTGAAGGCAAGGGCCTGATCCGGTGGGCGGTGGATGTGGATCCCTTGCTGATTTGAGTTGCAAACCGGATCGGCATGGCTGCCGTGGGTGAGATCACGCCAGGTCAAAACGATCCAGGTTCATCACCTTGCTCCAGGCCGCCACGAAGTCATGCACAAAGGTCGGCTGCGCGTCGCTGCTGGCATAGACCTCGGCCAGGGCTCGCAGTTGCGCGTTGGAGCCGAAGATCAGATCGACCACGGTGGCGCTCCATTTGAATTCGCCAGTGGCGCGGTCATGGCCTTCGAACACGCCGGTGGCGCTTGCGGATTTTTTCCACTGGGTGTTCATGGCCAGCAGGTTGACGAAGAAGTCATTCGTCAAGGTGCCGGGCCGTTGGGTGAAGACGCCGTGTTGGGACTGGCCGACATTTGCATCCAGGGCGCGCAGGCCGCCGATCAGCACCGTCACCTCTGACGCGGTGAGCGTCAGCAACTGGGCTTTGTCCAGCAGCCGCTCTGCCGCCGAGTCTTCAAGCCCTTGACGCACGTGGTTGCGAAAGCCGTCGGCAATGGGCTCCAGGACGGCGAAGGCGTCCACATCGGTCTGCGCCTGCGACGCATCCATGCGGCCCGGTGAGAAGGGCACGTTCACCACCACACCGGCCTGTTTTGCTGCCACCTCGACAGCAGCACAACCGCCCAACACAATCAAGTCGGCCAGCGAAACCTTCTTTCCGCCGATTTGTGCGGCATTGAAGTCTTGCTGGATCGATTCAAGTTGGCGCAAGACCTTGGCCAGTTGCGCTGGCTGGTTAAGGGCCCAATCCTTTTGCGGTGCCAGACGAATGCGCGCCCCATTGGCACCGCCGCGCTTGTCGGAGCCCCGGAAGGTGGAGGCCGAGGCCCAGGCGGTTGACACCAGCTCCGAAACCGACAGGCCGCTGGCCAGGACTTGGCCTTTGAGGGCGGTGATGTCCTGCGCGTCCATCAAGGCGTGATTGACGGCCGGAATCGGGTCTTGCCAGAGCAGTTCCTCTTCGGGAACCTCCGGGCCGAGGTAGCGCGTGCGCGGGCCCATGTCGCGGTGCGTGAGTTTGAACCAGGCCCGGGCGAAGGCGTCGGCAAACTGATCGGGATGGGCAAGGAAGCGCCTTGAAATTTTTTCGTAGTCGGGGTCAAAGCGCAGCGACAGGTCGGTGGTCAGCATGGCCGGTGCGTGGCGCTTGGCGGGGTGATGAGCCGGGTTGTGGGCATCCGGCACGCTGTCGGCACCTGCGCCGCCCTTAGGCTGCCACTGGTGCGCACCGGCCGGGCTCTTGGTCAGTTCCCACTCAAAACCGAACAGGTTCTCAAAGAAGTTGTTGCTCCACTGGGTTGGGGTGGTAGTCCAGGTGACTTCCAGGCCGCTGCTGATGGTGTCGGCCCCTTTGCCGCTGCCCAAACGGCTGGCCCAGCCCAAGCCTTGCGCCTCGATGCTTGCCGCCTCCGGTTCAGGGCCGACCAGTGCCTCATCGCCCGCACCGTGGGTCTTGCCAAAGGTGTGGCCACCCGCGATGAGCGCCACCGTTTCTTCGTCGTTCATCGCCATGCGGGCGAAGGTTTCTCGAATGTCCCGCGCCGCCGCCAGCGGGTCGGGGTTACCGTTCGGCCCTTGCGGGTTCACGTAGATCAGGCCCATTTGAACCGCACCCAAGGGGTTTTCAAGCTGGCGGTCACCGCTGTAGCGCTCGTCGGCCAGCCACTGGGCTTCAGCGCCCCAGTAGATGTCTTCTTCGGGTTCCCAAATGTCCGCGCGACCACCGGCGAAACCCAAGGTTTTGAAGCCCATGGATTCCAGCGCTACGTTGCCGGTGAGGATCATCAGGTCGGCCCAAGAAATCTTGCGGCCGTACTTCTGCTTGACCGGCCAGATCAGGCGGCGTGCCTTGTCCAGGTTCACGTTGTCGGGCCAGCTATTGAGCGGCGCAAAGCGTTGGCTGCCGTTGCCTGCGCCGCCGCGCCCATCGCCCCTGCGGTAAGTGCCCGCGCTGTGCCAGGCCATGCGAACGAACAAGGGGCCGTAGTGGCCGAAATCGGCTGGCCACCAGTCTTGTGAATCCGTCATTAGCGCCGCAAGGTCTTGCTTGACCGCCTTCAAATCGAGGCTCTTGAACGCTTCGGCGTAGTTGAACGCCTCGCCCATGGGGTTGGACGCAGCGGGGTGCTGGTGCAGGAGGTTGACCTTGAGTTGATTCGGCCACCAGTGGGCATTGGAGGGGGCGGCTTGCACCGTGTGTTTGCTAGCGCCGCCCGAGAACGGGCATTGGGATTCGGATGTCATGGTGTTCCTGTGGTGCGAGGGATTGACGTCAAAACGGCGTCAACGGGCCGTGGCCCACACATTGTCGCCCCAGACCCGTGATTCCCGATCCCGATCCCTCGCTCTCCTTGCCGAGACATACCTGGGTCTTGAAATCCCCCAATGCGCCCATAATTCAGCCTCTCCACCGCTTCACAGCGCCGGTCTTCACCCTCCTCAAAACCCCCTATTTTCAAATGAGCAAGCAAACCCATTCCTTTCAAGCCGAAGTCGCCCAACTGCTGCACCTCGTCACCCACTCGCTCTACTCCAACAAGGAAATTTTCCTGCGCGAGCTGATCTCCAACGCGTCGGATGCCTGTGACAAGCTGCGCTTTGAGGCTATCAACGACGGTGGGCTCTACGAGTCAGCACCCAACTTGGAAGTGCGCGTGTCCTTCGACAAAGCCGCCAAGACCCTGACCATCACCGACAACGGCATCGGCATGAGCACGCAAGAGGCCATTGACCACCTGGGCACCATCGCCAAGAGCGGCACCAAGGACTTTGTCTCCAAACTCTCGGGCGATCAAAAGACCGACTCACAGCTCATCGGCCAGTTTGGCGTGGGCTTTTACTCCGGCTTTATCGTGGCCGACAAGATCACGGTCGAGTCGCGCCGCGCGGGCATGCAGTCGTCTGAAGGCGTACGCTGGATCAGCGGCGGCGCGGGTGACTTTGAAGTTGAAGCCATCGAGCGCGCCGAGCGCGGCACCAGTGTCATCTTGCACCTGCGCGATGACGCCATGGATTACGCCAGCGCCTGGAAGGTCAAAGGCATCATCGCCAAATACTCTGACCACATCAGCTTGCCCATCCTGATGGAAAAAGAAGAGTGGAAAGACGGCGACTTGATCGTCCCCGGTGACGAGACCGGTGGCCGCCAGCCCGGCGACATGTTCAAGACCGGCGAGTGGGAAACCGTCAACAAAGCCAGCGCGCTGTGGGCCCGCCCCAAGAAAGACGTCACGCCCGAGCAGTACGAAGAGTTTTACAAACAGATCAGCCACGACTTTGAAGCCCCGCTGGCCCACACCCACAACCGCGTGGAGGGCAGCACCGAGTACACGCAGTTGCTCTACATCCCCGGCAAGGCGCCGATGGACCTCTACAACCGTGAAAAGTCAGCGGGTGTGAAGCTGTATGTGAAGCGCGTCTTCATCATGGACGACGCCGAGGCACTCTTACCCACCTACCTGCGCTTTGTGAAGGGCGTGGTGGATTCCGCCGACCTGCCGCTCAACGTGAGCCGTGAGCTGCTGCAGGAAAGCCGCGATGTGAAAGCCATCCGCGAAGGCTGCACCAAGCGCGTACTGGGCATGCTGGAAGACCTGGCCAAGAACGACAAAGTGCCAGAAGCCGCCGCTGATGGCGTGACCGATGTTGTGTCTGCTGAAGACAAGGCCGAGGCAGAGAAGAACGCGGGCAAGTACACCAAGTTCTACGCCGAATTCGGCGCGGTACTCAAGGAAGGCCTGGGCGAAGACTTTGGCAACAAAGAACGTCTGGCCAAACTGCTGCGTTTTGCCAGCTCCACCACCGACACGGTGAGCGTGAGTTTTGCCGACTACAAGGCGCGCATGAAAGAAGGCCAGGACGCCATCTACTTCATCACCGCCGACACCCTGGCCGCCGCCAAGAACAGCCCGCAACTCGAAGTCTTCAAGAAAAAAGGCATCGAAGTGCTGCTCATGACCGACCGCGTGGACGAGTGGGCGCTGAACTACCTGCAAGACTTTGACGGCACGCCGCTGCAATCGGTCGCCAAGGGCGCGGTCGATCTGGGCAAGCTGCAAGACGAGGCCGAAAAGAAGGCCGCAGAAGAAGCCGCTGAAAGCTTCAAGCCCCTGCTCGCCAAGCTGAAGGAGGCGCTCAAGGACAAGGCCGAAGACGTGCGCGTCACCACCCGCCTGGTGGACAGCCCCGCCTGCCTGGTGGTGCAAGACCACGGCATGAGCACCCAGCTCGCCCGCCTGCTCAAACAGGCCGGGCAAACCGCGCCTGAAGTGAAGCCGGTGTTGGAAGTCAACGCCGAACACGCGCTGGTGAAAAAACTCGATGGCTCGGTGCACTTCAACGATCTGGCCCACATCCTGTTCGACCAGGCCCTGCTGGCCGAAGGTGGCATGCCTGCAGACCCAGCGGCTTATGTGAAGCGGGTGAATGCGTTGTTGGTGTGAGCAGCAGCGGACGCCTACTTTGACCGCCCGAAGCCTCTGGAAAGCTTTGCGCAAGGGTGAAAACGCCAACCCATCGCGCACTGCGCCGCGCCACAGTCAAGGTGTTAAGGTCACCCCATGAAAACACAAATAGATCACTTGGTCGTCGTGGCCAAAACCTTGGAGCAGGGCGTGCAGTGGTGCGAGGCGACGCTGGGCGTCACACCGGGGCCGGGCGGGGAACACGCGCTGTATGGCACGCACAACCGCTTGCTCAAAATTGCCACGCCGGCCCACCCGCTGGCTTACCTGGAAATCATCGCCATCAACCCCGGCGCGAAACGCACGGCCTCTGCGACAACCCAACGCTGGTTTGACATGGACGATGCGGCGCTGCAAGCGGCTGTAGCCACTGTGCCGCGGCTGGTGCATTTTGTGGCGAGTACGGACGAGATTCAGGCCGCGCGTATTGCGTTGAAGGCGCAGGGCATTGAACGCGGGCCTGCGATGCAAGCCAGCCGCCATTCACGGCGTGGGGTGCTGCAATGGCAGATCACGGTGCGGGAGGACGGACAGCGCATGTTCAACGGCGCATTGCCGAGCTTGATTCAATGGGGCAAGCCCACTGACGCCGAGCCGCTGCGCCTGCACCCGAGGAACAGCCTGCCGCGCTCGGGCGTGAGCTTGCAGCGCGTGGCCGTCACGCACCCCTCGGCAGACAAGTTGCAAGCGGCTTATGCGGCGATGGGGCTGAGCGGCATCGCGCTGGAGACTGGCCCGGCCAACATCACGGTGACGCTGAACACGCCCAAGGGCGTGGTGGAACTGCACAGCCAGGGGATTTAGTTTCTCTCAAACGTCACCACATGGTCCACCTGCGGGCGGATGCCGATCCACTCGCCTAGCTTGTGGTCATGGTGGCTCGGTACATGGGCCAGTACCGTTTGGCCACCCGCCAGCCGCAAGGTGTAGAGAAACTCCGAGCCGCGAAACGCCTTGCGGATGATCTCGGCCTTCACCGGGGCGTCGTCGTCATGCACGATGTCGTCGGCGCGCAGCAGCACATCGCACTGGCCTGAGGCAAACGCACTGGGCAGCGGGCATTCGGCCACGTCGGTCAAGTCACCCAGCGGCGTGCTCACCACAGTTTGATCGCCCTCGGTGCGCAGCGTGGCCGGGGCAAACACGCCGTGGCCAATGAAGTTGGCCACAAAGCGTGTGGCCGGGCGGTGGTAGAGCGTGTAGGCGTCGTCCCACTGGTGCAGGTGACCCTCAGACATCACGCCGATGGTGTCGCCAATGGCAAAGGCTTCTAGCTGGTCGTGGGTGACGAACAAGGCCGTAGCCTGGGCGGCTTTGAGGATGTTGCGTACTTCGTGGGCCAGGCGTTCGCGCAGCTCCACATCCAGGTTAGAGAAGGGCTCGTCCAGCAAGAGCAGTTGCGGGCGCGGGGCCAGGGCACGGGCCAGCGCCACGCGCTGCTGTTGTCCGCCTGAGAGCTGGTGGGGGAAAGTCTTCTCGCTGCCTTGCAGGCCGACCAGGGCCAGCACTTCATCCACACGCGCTGCGCGCTCTGGCGCTGACAAGTGGTGCAAGCCAAAGGCCACGTTGCGCGCCACATCCAGATGCGGGAACAGCGCATAGTCTTGAAACACCATGCCAATGCGACGCTGCTCCGGCGGCAACTGCTGGGTCGCGCTGCTCACCACTTGGCCCGACAGCTTGATCTGCCCACCGGTGACCGGCTCCAGCCCCGCAATGGCGCGCAGCAAGGTGGTCTTGCCGCAGCCTGAGGGGCCAATCAGCACGCCAATATCTCCGGCAGGCAGGCCAAATGACACCTGCGCCACGGCGGGCTGGGTGCGTCCGGCATAGCGAATATCGAGTTGACTGAGCTCTAAAAACATAGAGCGCCATTGTAGATGCTTACAATTCTCATTTGCATTAACCCAAGCCCATGTCCTCACCCCGGCTACGCCACGTTTCCCTCCTGCTGCTGACGGTCTTGCTCATGCTGCCGGTGTTGGCCGTGTTCGTCTCCTGGCTGCCCTGGGGTGAACAAGCTGAGCGGGCGCTGCCCCTGCTGCTGGAGATGGGCCGCACCGTCTTGCCCGACTACGCCACCACCACGCTGTGGCTGTGCCTGATGGTCAGCGTTGGCGTCATCACCGTGGGCCTATCGGCTGCCGTGACCGTGACCCTGTTTGATTTTCCCGGGCGTAAAACCTTCGAGTGGGCCTTGTTGCTGCCGCTGGCCATGCCCGCTTACGTGGTGGCCTACGCCTATACCGATTTTTTGCAGTTCAGCGGGCCGTTTCAAACAATGATCCGTGAATTGACAGGCCTGCAAGGCCGCGTCTTCCCCGAAATCCGCAACACCGTGGGCGCGGCCTGGGTGATGACGTTTGCGCTCTACCCCTATGTGTACCTGCTGGCACGCGCCGCTTTGGGCGAACGCGCCACGCACTTGATGGAGGCGGCCCGCCTGCTGGGCGCACCCATGGCGCGGCGCGTTCGTGAGGTGGCTCTGCCTCTGGCTCGGCCTGCGGTGGCCGCCGGTGTGGCACTGGCACTGATGGAGACGCTGGCCGACTTTGGCGTGGCCAGCTACTTCGGCATCCAGACCTTTACCGCCGGCATCTACAAAGCCTGGCTGGCCATGGACAACCGCGTGGCCGCCGCCCAACTCGCCCTGATTTTGCTGCTGCTGGTGATGGGCTTGTTGGCCCTGGAGCGTCGGGCGCAAAAACGCCTGCGCTTTGTCACAGGCCGGGGCGCACGGGCCGGTTCAGTCGAGGCGCGCCCGGTGGCGCTGCGGGGCAAGCACAAGTGGCTGGCCTGGGGCGTGTGCGGCCTGCCGCTGCTCATGGGTTTTGTCGCCCCGGTGCTGTTCATGCTGCGCCCACTACTGACCGATTGGTCGGCCCTGCCCTGGGAGCGTTTCATGGGCTGGGTGCTGAACAGCCTGCGTCTGGGGGCCATCAGCGCCGTGCTGGCCGTTCTATTGGCCTTGGTGCTGGCCTTTAGCGTGCGCCGTCGGCCTGACGGGCTGACCCGTGCCGTGGTGAGCTTGGCGGGGCTGGGCTATGCCGTGCCCGGAGCGGTCATTGTGGTGGGCTTGTTGCTGCCGGTGGGCTGGTTGCAGGCCACTTGGCCACAGACCGAAGTGGGCTACCTCGTTACCGCCACCTCACTGGGCCTTGTGTGGGCCTATCTGGTGCGCTTTTGTGCTGTGGCCTTGCAGTCCATCCAGAGCGGCTACGCGCGCATCCCGCTCAGCTTTGATGACTCGGCCCGCATGCTGGGCACGGGCGATTGGGGCCTGTTGCAACGTGTGCACTGGCCGCTGCTACAGCGCTCCACCGTGGCCGCCACGCTGTTGGTGTTTGTCGATGTAATGAAGGAGTTGCCCGCCACGCTGGTGTTGCGCCCGTTCAACAGCGACACGCTGGCCGTGGTGGCGTATCAACTGGCCCGTGATGAGCGCCTGGGCGAGGCCGCGTTGCCCTCGCTGGCGCTGGTGCTGGCGGGACTGATCCCGGTCATCTTGCTCAGCCGCACGCTGCGCTCGCCGGATCAGACCATCCCCAGCTGCTGAGCACCTTGGCGCAAGCAAGCTGCGCCCTGGGGGTCGAGCCGGAAGGCTTCGAGAAAATCGCTGATGTTGTACTTCGGACGTAGCCTGTGTAAGGCTGCGGCGTGCTTTTGCGCCTCAACCAGCGAGCCCGACAGCGCCAGGCTGAAAGCCGCAAGCCCGAGGATGTGAGGATGAGCATTGGGACGCGCCGCTGCCTTGACGGCCCAGCTGGCCGCTTCATCGAACAGCCCGAGACGCACCAAGGCAATAGCACGAGCACCCAGCATGCCAAAGAGCAGCGGGTCAAAGGGGCTCAGCAGGCGCGAGTGATCGGAGGCCGCAATGGCGGCCTGCGGATCGCCCGCCTGCGACTGGACAAATGCCAGCGTGTAGTGTCCCAACGCAAAGCTCGGACTCAAATCGATGGCCTGTTCGAGCTCGCGCACAGACTGCGCATGCTGACCGCGCAGCCACAGCGCACGACCCATGGCCCAGTGCGAGGCGGGGTTGCGCTCATCGGCGAGCAGGCTTTGGCTGGCTGTCTCAAAGCTGCGGTCAATGGCCGCTTCACGCGCGGCCCAACCCTGAAAGGCGTTCTGAAAATGCGTGAACGACAAACCGGCATAGGCCCGCGCAAAGGTCGGATCAAGACGCACCGCCAGTTCAAAAAAGTGTTGTGCTTGCGCGTTGTCGTTTTGGTTGAAGCGGTACATGTGCCACAGGCCACGGTGGTGGGCCTGCCATGCATTGAGCGAGTTCGGTGGCCGCAAAATGGCGCGGTTGCACTCCGTCTTTTCGACTTCACTCGCAACAGTGGCAACGATCTTGCTGCCGATATCATCCAGCAGTAAAAAGGTGTCGTCCCATGGGTTGTTGAAGACCTCAGTCCAGACGACCCGGCCGGTTCTCGCCTCTGCCAGGATGGTTGTCACCGTGATGTGTGAGCCGTGGTGTCGCACAGAGCCGCTCACAACGTAGTCAACATTCAAAAGTCGGCCGGCTTCCTGCGGCTCCATGTGTCGTTCATTCAGCGCGAACATGCTGCCCTGTGCGATAACAAACAGGCTTCGCAGCTGGGCGAGTCGGCTAATGACGTCATGGGCCAACGCGCTGGCCGTGCCACTACGTACATCGGCAACGGGTGACAAATCAGCGAAGGGCATCACGGCAATGGAGGCGCGCGGTGGGGCGTCGCTGAGCGTTTCAATCAAGTCGCGGTTGGTTGATGCCACGAGTAAGGCGGCGTCGGCTGGAGCAGGCGTGTGGTCTCGCTCGTGCACCGCTGCCACAAAACGATAGCCACGCTGGCGAATCGTGGCAATGCAGTTCTGCGCTTCCCCGCTGTCGCCGACGGCGTGGCGTGCGGCCTTGATGCAGCTGCTCAAGGTGGATTCGCTCACCACTTTGTCGGCCCACAAGGTATCCAACAGCTCCTGGCGGGTGACGATGCGACCCCGGTGCTGCGCCAAGTAGGCCAGCAGGTTGAACACCAAGGGTTCGATCGGACGCGTTACACCACTGCACCGCAAGGTGAACAGATGGCTATCCAGCTCGCAGTCCCTAAATGTCAGCAGCACCGGCGACTCCTGTGTCGAAACAGTTCAAATCATACGGCTGCAAGCCATCCCCATCAAATCTCCACAAAACCTCCTCTGTAGCACCAAGCAAGCCAAGACTCGTTCCGAGAACATCAAGGACATGGCATATGCGAACAAGGTTGGAATTCAATCGCTTAAACGGATGCGGTGATTGACAGCACACTTGCCACCAAGCATCCAGCCACCCCAAGGAGAATTCATCATGCGGATAGCGAAAGAAGATGTGGACGTCAAAATGGAAATCCCCGGTGCGGTCATCCGTCAGCGAATGAATTTCGGCGATGCAACTGGATTGGGAAAAATCAGCGGCGAATGCTTCACGCTCTCGGCGGGTGTTGACACGACCCCGTTGTTCCAGGGGTTGGAAGGAAATTTGTGTCAGTGCCCTCACTGGGGCTTTGTCTTACGCGGCCAACTCACCACAACTGACGCGCAGGGTTCACGAGAGACGGTCAAGGCGAATGATCTCTTCTACTGGCCACCGGGGCACAACGTCAAGGTTGACGCGGACGCGGAAATCATCATGTTCAGCCCTCAGCACGAGCACAGCCATGTTATCGAGCACATGGTAAAGAAGGTCACAGGTTAGAGGTGGTGTGAAGTTGAGGCTTAGCGCAGATAAGGGTTGTCAATTCCCAAGCCCGCCAAGATATCCACTTCATACGCCTCCATCTCCAGCGCATCGGCCTCGCTGGTCTCATGGTCCCAGCCTTGAGCGTGCAGCGCGCCGTGGACCAGCAGGTGGGCGTAGTGGGCTTGCAGGGTCTTGCCTTGTTCAGCGGCCTCGCGCGCCACCACCGGCGCGCACAACACCAGGTCGGCCATTACCAGCGGTTCTTGCGCGTAGTCAAACGTCAGCACATTGGTGGCGTAGTCTTTGTGGCGGTAGTCGCGGTTCAGGGCCTGACCTTCCTCGGCCCCAACGATGCGCACGGTGATTTCGGCGTCTGTTGCCAGGGCGTGGCGGATCCAGCGCGCGACCTTGTGGCGGGGTAACGCGGCGCGATGCAGAGGGGCATTGTCCAATGCGCCAAATTGAAGGGACAGGCTGAGGGTTTTTAGTGTCATGTAAGGCGATGGCCCTTTATTTAGTAGCGTAAGGAGCTACTATTTTGATAGTGACTTGCCGCGCGCCGGGGCATCATAAGCATCCACAATCCGCGCCACCAGCGGGTGCCGCACCACGTCCGCACTGGTGAAGCGGCACATGGCAATGCCATCGACGCGTTTGAGCACGCGCTCGGCATCAATCAGGCCGCTGAGCTGGGTCTTGGGCAGGTCAATCTGGCTCACGTCGCCCGTCACCACCGCCTTGGAGCCAAAGCCGATGCGGGTTAAAAACATTTTCATCTGCTCGGGCGTGGTGTTTTGCGCCTCGTCCAGAATGACGAAGGCGTTGTTCAGCGTGCGCCCGCGCATGAAGGCCAGCGGGGCGATTTCGATCATGTTGCGCTCAAACGCCTTGGCCACCTTTTCCATGCCCATCAGGTCATACAGCGCGTCGTACAGTGGGCGCAGGTAGGGGTCGATCTTTTGCGTCAGGTCGCCCGGCAAAAACCCCAGACGCTCCCCCGCCTCCACTGCCGGGCGCGTGAGCACAATGCGCTGCACCGCGCTGCGCTCCAGCGCGTCAATGGCGCAGGCCACGGCCAGATAAGTCTTGCCGGTGCCCGCTGGGCCAATACCAATGGTGATGTCATGGCTGGCAATGCTGTCCAGGTAGATAGCCTGATTCGGCGTGCGGGCGCGCAGGTCGCTGCGCCGGGTTTGAAGTACCGCAGCATCCTCTTGCGCCATGGCCGAGTCGCCGGCCAGCATCAGCTGCAACGTACGTGCCTCAATTGGGCGCGCGGCTAGCTCATACATCGCCTGCAACATCTCCATGCCGCGCTTGGCTTTGAGCTTGGGGCCATCCACCTTGAACTGCTCGTGGCGGTGGGCAATCTTCACCTGCAGCGCCACCTCAATGGTGCGCAGATGCTCGTCCATCGGCCCGCACAAGTGGGCCAGGCGGGCGTTGTTCGGGGGGGAGAAGATGTGGCGCAAAATCAAGGTTAGTTCATCCTGAGAGATTGTGGGACAGACCAAGAGCTACACGCAGTGAACTTTGCTCTGTCCTCAACTGATTAGACCCCCAATGATAGGCAACAAAACAGGCACCCCATGATCGGCAGACTCACCGGCACCCTTGCAGAGAAAAATCCCCCCCAGGTCCTGGTCGATTGCCATGGCGTGGGCTATGAAGTCCAAGTCTCCATGGGCACCTTTTACAACCTGCCCGCCTTGGGCGAAAGTGTAAGCCTGCTCACCCACTTCATCGTGCGTGAAGACGCGCAGATTTTGTTTGGCTTCAGCACCCCGGTAGAGCGCGAAGCCTTTCGCCAGCTCATCAAAATATCCGGCGTCGGCCCGCGCACGGCCCTGAGCGTGCTCAGCGGCATGAGTGTTGCCGAGCTGGCTCAGGCGGTGACGCTGCAAGAGGCTGGCCGACTGGTGAAAGTCCCCGGCATCGGCAAGAAAACTGCAGAGCGATTGCTGCTGGAACTCAAGGGCAAACTCGGTGCCGACATCGGCCCCGCTGGTAGCCCCGTCAACGACACCCAAGCCGACATCTTCCAGGCCCTGCTGGCCCTGGGCTATAGCGACAAAGAAGCCGCAGCTGCACTGAAAGCATTGCCGGGGGATGTGGGGGTGGGGGAGGGGATTAAGTTGGCGCTGAAGGCGTTGGCGAGGTAGGGGGCTTTCAAGTCAAAGTGCGTACCTCAACACCGTCTATAGTTACGCCGCTTTGTCGATTTTTTGCGAAATCGCAAAGCATCCAAATCAAACCCTAAATTAAAGTGAGGATATTCATGCTTCGTTTCAATAAAAATCAACTGGCTACCTGGCTACCTGGCTACCTGGCTACTAGCGATTTTTTCGCTGTCTCTTGCGGGCTGCGCGCAAGACCTTGAAAGGCTCAATCAGTCCTTGCATGCCCTTAATACGGGTACACCTCTCCCATCGAAAACCGCAGTCGCACCCGCACCCAGCCAATCCGTAGCAGCCAGCGCTGAAACGCAAAGCCAGCCCACCCAACTGATTGTTCCCAACGATAAATCCGTAGAAGCGGCGATGGACGTAGCCATGCCGAACATCAAAAAAGTGATCTCACTGCACCGCTGCATGAAAAGCGGAGACAACATGCGAATGCTCAATTTCCATGCAGTCACGGGGAGGGACTTTAGTCAATTAGCTTGGCTTAATCCGTACCCCAACAGCAGTGACTTAATGAAGTACCACAACCGCAACAATTGCGTTGCGGCGCGCACCATGGATCAATGGTCGATGCCAGCCTTGAATGCCTTGCGTTTCAGAGCCGTTTATTTTGCCGAAGACAGCGGCGAAACTGTCAACTTCCAATACGAATTCAAACGGGTGGAAGACGGCTCCTGGAAATTGGATTCCCTGCGCCGCATCTAGAAGTAATCCGCAATAACCCGACACACAACCGACATGAGCGCACTGCTTAAAAATACGGTTTTCTACATCATCGGGTACTTGCTCCTGATGATCCCAACCTACGTTCTGCCCTACTTCGGATCGAACTCCTTGCTTGCCAACGGGCTGGGCGCGGCACTCGGGCATGGCCCCATGCCGCAATGGTGGCTCCACGCCTGGGCGCTGGTCATGCTGGTGCTGCTGGGCCATGTGCGCGGCCAACTGGTGGGCAAGCGCTACTTGATCGCCTTCCCCTTGGTGGCCGCCGTCTTTGACATGGTGCCGGGCCTGAGCATCATCCCGATGGTGCCGACCGTCATGCACGCACTGGCGGTCATTTTGGGGGCCATCAACCCGGTACTACAGGTCAACACGGCGCTGGCGGACGATGAAGCGCCGCTTGTTCCCGCGTCGCGCACCCCGGCCATCGTTGCCGGGGTCATGTCGCTGGCCACGGTGGCCGGTAGCGCCTGGTTCATGTTCAACGTTGCCAGCAGCGGAGCGCAATGGAGTCAAATTTTGACAGGCAAACCGCAATCGGCGTCTGCGTCACCGAAACCGACCCCCCAGCCCGCCCCCGTGACGGTGCAAGCGCCTGTCGAGCCTGTGCCACATGTGTCAGCCACGGTGTCAACGACACCGGAGTCGTCCGCATCACCGGTCAGCCCGGTGATGGCGCAGCGTGCAGCGGCGAAACCAGTTCACAGCAAGCCGATAGCCCAAACCGCCGCACCTCACCCGGCCTTAAAACTCGCACAGGAGCCAGTGCAAACCCCAAAAGTGCGCTACATCAACATGAACGACTGAAGTTTCCCCGGATTTGTGGCCGCAATTTAGTGGGACACTGCTTCGCCCCCAGTGGGGCGGGGTAGGCGTGCCAGCCGCAAGGTGTCTGCTACTGATTTTTGGTAAATCAGTAGCAGGTCGGGCTTGATGTGGTACGCACGGTAGCTTATCCAATTGCCGGTAAAGTCGTGGTCGCGATGCCGTATCTCTAGAGGACTATCAATTAATCGCCCGCACGCAAGTCGGCCATCAGGGAGCCCACACTGGCCAAGCGTTTACCCTTTACCGCCTCCAGTTCGGCAATGGCTTCTCGCGTGGTGGCGCTGCCCGTCGGGCGACCGCGTTTGCGATGGGCGGCAACGCCCGCTTGCAGCTCTCCTGTCGTGGCGGGGCGATCATCTTCACTCACGCTATCCGAAACGAAGTCTTTTGTCGGTGGATTGGCACGCGCGGCGGTAAGCACTTGAATGCGTTTCATTACATTCGTTTTCGATCCAGGCATCGTCAACCTCTCGTTCTTTGTTGCTTGAAGGACATCACGGAAATTCAATCCACCGCATCATGATCACCCACATGGATGGGGATGATTTGTCCGTCCTGAATGAGTAATTCCAATGTGATGCGGTATGACAGGTTGATCGACACCGAATGCTTTCCTTGCAGTCGCCCGGACAAGGCGTGCAACCGTAGCGAGGGGTGATGGGGGTTGATTTCAAGCAAGGCCAGGGTCTTGGCGTACTGAGCTGTGAGTTGCGGGTGGCGTTTGAGAAAGCGCAGCGCACGGTGCAGGTAGGTTTCGGTGAAAACCAGTTGGTAGGGCATGACGCTTGTGAAAAACTCAGGCGCTGCGTTTGCTGGAGGCGGCTTTGGCGGTTCGAGGCTTCTTGCTGGTTGGCGCTATGAAATTGGACGCCAGCAGGGTTTCAAGTCGGGTCACGTGTTCAGAGGCTGATTCGATGATGGCTCGACCTGCCGCTACGTCTGCGCGGCTTTGCGCTAGCGCGGCGTCCAGCTCACATTCGCGCAGGTAGTGGTACTGCGCGACTTCCATCACCACGTAGCGTTCTTGACCGCGCACTGAGATGAACGCTTCAGGCTGGGTGGCCAGAAGGCTCTCAATAGCGGCGACACCACGGGTTTTGAGGTCATTGGCGGTGAGGTCGGGCATGGTAGTTATCTGAAAAATAGCAGTGATACTAAGTTCTTTCAATAGTACTGTAAAGAGTATTTTTAAAAGTGCGATTTATACTCACAATCGATTGACGTCTATCTTGTGCCGTGTGTTGACGAGGTAGAAACTGGCCTTGCTTCTAGTCATTGCTTTTAGGGGTACGCAGGCTATAGTGAACCATTCCAAGCACCCCTCGTCACATCCACGCCCAGGAGACCTTCCATGTCAGATCACACCGTTCGCCTTCACAGAGTCCTGCGCACCCCGCCCGAGAAGGTTTATCGCGCATTCCTCGACGCGGGTGCCATGGCCAAGTGGCTGCCGCCCTACGGCTTCACCTGCACAGTGCACCACATGGACGCCCGAGTCGGCGGCACGTTCAAAATGTCGTTCCATAACTTCTCAAGCGGCAATGGGCACTCGTTCAGTGGCGAGTACCTTGAACTGCTTCCCAATGAACGCATCCGGTACACAGACAAATTTGATGATCCGAACCTGCCCGGCGTGCTTGAAGTCACGGTATCTCTGGCGCCAGTCCTGTGTGGAACAGAACTGAGCATCATTCAATCCGGCATTCCTGCGGCCATTCCGTTGGAAATGTGCTACTTGGGTTGGCAAGAGTCCCTGGCTCAGCTCGCCACACTGGTTGAGCCCCAAATCCCGGGTTAACAGCGCTTGAGGGCTCCGTAGGCCATCGCCTGCGGCGTCAGTGTGCGGCGAGCGTATTGCCACCCGTTTGAAAATTTGCGATAATCCTAGGTTACCCTGATCCTTTGTCGGGGGAAATTTTCGCGGTCTCTTCATCTTTGTTGACGTAGGGCCTGTGCAGACCCATAAGCAGAATCGTTAGGATTTCAAGATGAAACGTACTTACCAACCCTCCAAAATTCGCCGCGCTCGCACCCATGGTTTCTTGGTGCGCATGAAGACCCGTGGTGGCCGTGCCGTCATCAACGCACGCCGCGCCAAGGGCCGCAAGCGTCTGGCCGTCTAATTTTGGCCGTTCGGCGCGCGGCGGGCTGACCCTTTTAGGCGTCTCCTTCTCGGTGTCTCGTCACGTGCTGCGACTCCAAACAAGAAGTCAGTTCCAGGCTGTCTTGGCGAACCACACGGTCGCCCGTACAGCCCATTTCGCCATGCACCGGTCTGTGCCTGATGTGGCTTATTCAGCCACGCCCGAAGGGCAGTCGGTGGGCTTGGGTGCCATGGTGCCCAAGCGCTGGGCGAAGCGCGCCGTGACCCGCAACTTGATCAAGCGCCAGATTTACAACCTGGGTGACAGCATGGAAGGCCAGCTCTTCCCTGTCAACCATGTGGTTCGTTTGCGCGCGACCTTTGACCGCAAACAGTTCATAAGCGCCAGTTCCGAGCAGCTCAAAGTAGCTGTGCGGCTGGAGCTTGAGCAGTTGTTCCGCAAGGCTGTGATGCCTCAGGAAATGCCGAAGGCCATGGCGTGATCAAGACCTTGTTAATCGCGGGGGTCAAGGCCTACCGGCTCTTCTTGAGCCCTTGGTTAGGTTCATCCTGCCGGTTTGAGCCCACCTGTTCCCGCTATGCCTTGGCTGCGCTGGAGCAGCATGGCGCGGCGGCTGGCAGTTATCTGACGCTCAAGCGCCTGGTGCGCTGTCACCCCGGATGTGTCGGTGGGCATGACCCGGTGCCCGACGAGAAACCTCGGTTTTTCTCTCGCCTGTTTTTCTCCTTATCTGAAAAGAAGTCTTCATGAACGATATCCGCCGCACCGTCTTGTGGGTGATTTTTGGCTTTTCCATGGTCTTGTTGTGGGATCAATGGCAGATCCATAACGGCAACAAAGCCACTTTCTTCCCCGCGCCCGTCAAAACCCAAACGGCAGCAGCGCCCGGCGCAAGCACTGACCCCGCCGCCAAAGGCGTACCGAGCAGCGTGCCAGCAGCGGTGGGCAGCTCCGCCGCCACCTCAGGCGCGGCAGCCGTGCCCGCAGGCCCAGCAACCGCGCCGCGTGAGCGCTTGGTCGTCAGCACCGATGTGTTGAAGTTGACCTTTGACAGTGAAGGCGGCTCTTTGGTGCAAACCGAATTCCTCAAGCACCGCGATCTGGCCGACCCGAAGAAAAACTTTGTGTTGCTCGACGAGAGCAAAGACCGCACCTACCTCGCACAAACCGGCCTGATTGCCGGTGTCGCTGGCGGCGCGCTACCCAACCACAAGACGGCCATGACAGTGGCCCCTGGTGCGCGCGAGCTCAAAGACGGCGACAAAGAGTTGGTCGTGAAGTTTGAATCCCCCGAAATCGGCGGCATCAAATTGGTGAAGACTTACACCCTGGCACGTAGCAGCTACGCTTTGGCTGTGAAGCACGAGGTGGTCAACAACAGTGGCGCGGCCGTCTCACCCCAGCTCTACCTGCAACTCGTGCGCGACGGCAACAAGCCGGTGGGCGAGTCCTCGTTCTACTCCACCTTCACTGGCCCTGCGGTTTACACCGAAGCCAAGAAGTACCAAAAAGTGGAGTTCACCGACATCGAAAAGAACAAGATCGATATCGAGAAGCAAGCCGAAAACGGCTACGTGGCCATGGTGCAGCACTACTTCGCCAGCGCCTGGCTCCTGGGCGACGGCATCAAGCGCGATTTGTTCATGCGCAAAGTGGACACCAATTTGTATGCCGTTGGCATGATCACCCAGTTGCCCAGCATTGCGCCAGCCAGCAGTCAGGCGCTGGAGGCCCGCATTTTTGTCGGCCCGCAAGAAGAAAAAGTGCTGGAAACCTTGGCCCCAGGCCTGGAGCTGGTGAAAGACTATGGCTGGCTCACGATTTTGGCCAAGCCTTTGTACTGGCTGCTGGATCAGCTCTATGCCCTGATCCACAACTGGGGTTGGGCGATTGTGGCGCTGGTAGTGTTGCTAAAAATTGCGTTTTACTGGCTCAATGCCAAGGCCTACGCCAGCATGGCCAAGATGAAGGCCATCAACCCGAAGATCATGGAGATGCGCGAGCGCCTCAAAGACAATCCGCAGCAAATGCAGCAGGAGATGATGCGCATCTACCGTGAAGAAAAGGTCAACCCCATGGGCGGCTGCCTGCCCATCATGGTGCAGATTCCCGTGTTCATTGCGCTGTACTGGGTGCTCTTGTCCAGCGTGGAAATGCGCAACGCGCCCTGGACGCTGTGGATCACCGACTTGTCGGCCGCTGACCCTTACTTCATCTTGCCCGCGTTCATGACGCTGACCACGATGTTGCAAACAGCACTCAACCCCGCGCCGCCCGATCCCATGCAGGCCAAGATGATGTGGATCATGCCGCTGGCTTTCAGCGTGATGTTCTTCTTCTTCCCCGCAGGCTTGGTGTTGTACTGGATCACCAACAACGTGCTGTCCATTGCCCAGCAGTGGCTCATCAACACCCGCATGGGTGTACCGCCGCAGTTCAATCTGCCCAAGTTCAAGTAATCCACAAGGGCCGCAACAGCGGCCCTTTTACCGAGTTTTCCAAGTTTTACCCAGTTGCGGCCAACTGCACCATGCTCTCGCGTTCACATGATCCGATAGTCGCCATTGCCACCGCACCGGGGCGCGGCGCGGTTGGCATTGTGCGGGTGTCGGGGCGCCATCTGGCTGCGTTGGTGCAGGCGATTTGCGGTCGCGCCCTAAAGCCCCGCGAGGCCAGCTACCTCCCCTTTCGCGCCGCTGACGGCAGCATCATTGACCAGGGCCTGGCGCTGTATTTCCCCACTCCTCACTCCTACACCGGCGAAGACGTGCTGGAGCTGCAAGCCCACGGCGGGCCGGTCGTGTTGCAACTGCTGTTGGCACGCTGTCTGGAGGCTGCGGCTGAAGTGCAAGCAAGCACCGGCCAGCCGCGCTTGAGCGGCCTGCGCGTGGCCCAACCCGGTGAGTTCACCGAACGCGCTTTCCACAACGACAAAATCGATCTGGCCCAGGCCGAAGCCATTGCTGATCTGATCGACGCCAGCACCGAAGCCGCTGCACGCAGCGCCAGCCGCTCCTTGGCGGGCGAGTTCTCGCGCGAGATTCATGGGCTGCGCGACGCTTTGATCCATTTGCGCATGCTGGTGGAGGCCACGCTGGACTTTCCTGAAGAAGAAATCGACTTCTTACAAAAGGCCGATGCGCGCGGGCAACTCTCAAAACTAGAGCAACATCTAACGACCATCATGCAAAAAGCGCGTCAAGGCGCGCTGCTGCGCGAGGGCATTCGGGTGGTGATTGCGGGCCAGCCCAACGCAGGCAAAAGCTCGCTGCTCAATGCCCTGGCCGGGGCCGAGCTGGCCATCGTCACCCCCATTGCCGGCACCACACGCGACAAGGTGCAGCAGACCATCCAGATCGAAGGCGTGCCCCTGCATGTGATTGACACGGCGGGCCTGCGCGAGAGCGACGATGAGGTTGAAAAAATTGGCATTGAGCGCGCTTGGGATGAAATCAAAGCGGCCGATGCCGTATTGTTTCTGCACGACCTCAGCCGCGCTGACAGCGCGCCCTACCAACAGGCCGATGCCGTCATTGCCCAAACCCTGGCCGATCACCTTCCCGCCCGCGTGCCAGTGGTGAATGTCTGGAACAAGCTTGACGCAGCACCGCACTTGACCCAGGCCAGCGGCCTGTATTTATCCGCCAAGACAGGCACCGGTTTGGACATCTTGAGGCAAGAGCTGCTGAACTTGGCCGGCTGGCAGGCCGCCCCCGAGGGCTTGTTCATCGCCCGCGCACGTCATGTGCAGGCCTTGGAACGCGTACAAACGCACCTTCAAACGGCAACGCAGCAGTTGTTGGCTAAAACACAGGCGCTGGACCTATTGGCCGAGGAACTGCGCCTAGGCCAAAACGCGCTGAATGAAATCACCGGGGAATTCACCTCAGACGATCTTTTAGGTGTGATATTTTCCAGCTTCTGCATCGGTAAATAAGCAGACAATATGTAAGCAGCATCGTGAGTCGATCCTGCAACGGGCATGATCCTTAACTCAGCCTGGGCCTGCACGGCACGCATGCCCGCTGCTTTAGAAAGAAACACATGGCTTGGTTTGGCAATTGGTTTTCAAAGAAGAGGGCTGCGGCGGGTGGCTTTGCTTCAGATTCAGAACTTTTCGATCAGGCGCATGCAGCCAAGTTGGCGACGGCGGGTTCGCGCAACCCCGCTGGGCGTAAAAGCCAGCGACTGGAACAACGCGAGCTGCTCTATGCCGTGGTGCGGGAAACCATGGCCCGCTTAGGCCTGATCACGAGCAGCTACAAGTACAAGGTGCTGTCCCTGGACCCTCAGGGCCGCCAGTACCTGATCATGATGGACATCAAGCAAGACACGCAACGTCAAGCGCCGTTGATGTCGAAAATTGAACAGCTATTGACCCAAGAAGCTCAGTCGCGGCATGGCATTCAAATCACCGGTGTTTATTGGCGCCTCAGTGAGCACACCGCTCTGGCTGACAACGAACTGCCCATGCCCAATACCAGCGTCAAACCCATCGCCACCCCAGCCCCGGCGAAGCCCAATCCGGTTGAACCCGTGGATCCCAGAAAAGCACTGGAGAAGTCCCTCAACAAACCGCGTGAGCACCGTGCGGCTGCGCCAACCGCCTTTCAGGACACCTTGGTGCT
>CANCDA010000020.1 GCA_947374705.1 Comamonadaceae bacterium
GCGGCGTGGTACACGGGGGAGGGGCGACCTACAAAATGCGCCAGCTCGTACTTGAACTCGGCCAGAAATTCGGGGTCGTTCTGGTATTGGGCGTAGGCGGTGCGCAGCTCGTTGATGGCGTGGGTGAGCGTTTCGCTGACAAAGCTGCCGCCGTAAACGCCGAAGTGACCGCTGGGGTCGGGTTGCTGGTAGTGACTCATGACTTTGATGGAGAGGTTATTGATCTGCGGCCCGTACCGCTGCGATAAATTGTTGAATTTTTTGAGCGTCTTTGATGCCCTTGAGCGTGCCGCCGCCGGGTGCATCCACCTCGACGCCGGAGCTGATATCGACCGCCAGCGTTTTACAGCGCGGGCGCACCTGCAAAATGCCATCGGTCACGTTGGCAGCGTTGAGCCCACCACTTAAGACGAGGTGAGCGTTGACGTTTGCTGGAAGGAGTGACCAATTGAAAGCCTTGCCGCCGCCGCCAAACCCTTCGACTTCGGCGTCGAGCAGGATGGCCTGGGCATTTGAATAATCGGACGCGTATTTTACGAGGTCAAAATCACGTCCCGCGTCGCCCAGAGGGATGCGGGCGGCACGCAGAAAGGGGCGTGCGCCGTGCTGGCTGGCTTCAAGGCATTGCTGGGGCGTTTCATTGCCATGGAATTGCAACGTAGCGCCTTGAATCAGCTGGCAAGCCGCTGCTATTTTTGTGAAGGGCTCGTTGACAAACAGCAGCACCGGCGTGACAAAAGGCGGCAGGCGACGGGCCAGCTCGGCGGCGCGTTCGGGTGAGACGTAGCGTTGACTTTTTGCGTAGAGGACAAAGCCGATGGCGTCGGCACCAGCCGCCACAGCAGCATCCACATCTTGCTCACGCGTCAGACCGCAAATTTTTATCCGTGTTCTCATAACAATCCATCATACGCAGGCGTGCGATCCGGCAGGCCCCAATGGGCGTCGTAGCGCGGGCCGAGGAAGTACAGGCCATCGGGGGAGAAGGTGGGCGCGGCGGCGTCGCGGTCGCGTGCGGCCAGCACCTCCAGGATCCAGCCGGGTGAGCGCTTGCCCTGGCCAATGGCGATCAGGCAGCCCATGAGGTTGCGGATCATGTGGTGCAAAAAAGCATTGGCTTCAAACTCGAAGCGCCAGTAAGCGCCCCGGCGTGTGATCTCCAGGCGCAGCAGATTTTTAATGGGTGACAGCGCTTGGCAGGCCGAGGCGCGAAACGAGCTGAAGTCGTGTTCGCCCAAGAGGTGCTGGGCGGCCTGTGTCATAGCTTCCATGTCCAGTGGGTGGTAGGCCCACCCCACCCGGCCTGCGTCCACGCTGGGGCGCACAGGGGAATCCAGCAGCAGGTAGGCGTAGCGGCGCGAGAGCGCGTTGGCGCGGCAATGAAACGTCACCGGCATGATCTGCGCCCACTGCACGGCAATGTCTTTGGGGAGGTGGGTGTTGGTGCCACGCACCCAGGCGTGGGTCGTGCGGTCTAAGCGGGTGTCGAAATGCACGACTTGCATCAGACCATGCACACCCGCGTCGGTGCGACCGGCGCATACAGTGGAGACACGCGGGGTATTGATGTTGCTGAATTTGGCCAGAGCCGACTCCAGCTTGTCTTGCACCGTCTTGCCGGAGAGCTGGCTCTGCCAGCCTTCGTAGGATTGACCGTTGTAGCTGATGCCCAGGGCCACCCTCATGGCCGTGGCCCTCGACACCCGTTACAGATAGTCACGATCAGAGCGTGTCATTCCTAGCGGAGCTGACTCAAGGCTTGCTGCGCCTTGGCTTTCATCTCGCCTGAAGCCTCAGCAATCACTTCTTCGATCAAGTTGCGTGCGCCGTCCAAGTCGCCGATGGAGCCGAACTCGGTGGCCAAGGCCAGCTTGGTGCCCAACGGGTCTTCTTCGTCATCAGGGGTTTGCTCGGTGGTTGGGCCCAGGTCAAGCGAGAGGGAGCCCAGATCAAATTCGAGCAAGCCGTTGTCGCTGGCCTTGACCTCCTGAGCCGGTGTTTGCGTCAGCGGTATCGGTGCTGTGGGTACGCTGGCGTAGCTGGCAGACGCGATGTCTTGCGAGGCGCTGGTTGGGTAGGCCAGTTCATTGACCTCGGTTGCATCGAATGCAAGATTTTGGATGTTGGCGCGGGAGGTGTCCTGAGTGCTGTGGTGACTGGTGATCACGGGCGTTTCGGGCAGGTTGAAATCGAAGTCCATGTCCAGCGCGGGAGGGGAGACCTCCTGAGAGGAAGGCACGACGTTGCTGGTGAAACTGTCCACTTCGGCGCTGGTCTGGGCAGCGGGGGCATCGTCCAATGAAAAATCAAGATCCAAGTCCAGTTCTGACGTCGGGGCAGGCATGTGAGGCGCGGGCTCGGAGGTCATTTGCGCAATGGATTGGTAGAGCTCATTGGAGGGGTCAATGCTTCTGCCCAGCTCACTGACGCGCCCCCACTCTTGACTCTCACCACCACTCACTTTGAGCGCTTGTTTGGAGATGGTTTCAAAGCTTTTCAAGTCGCGGCGTTTGGCGTAAATCTCCAGCAGCTTTTGGTGAATGGCAACCCGACCGGGGTGCATGCGCAGCGCTTCTTTGAGGATTTCTTCGGCTTGAATGTCACGACCGTAGGCCAGATACACATCAGCCTCAGCTACGGGATCGACATCATCGGCCGATTCAAGTTGGCTGGGGGTGTAGAGCATGGAGGAGCCCGCCAGAGCGGAGTCCTGGGTGTCAACCTGCTGGCCTCCACTGGCACCAAAGAAGGAGTCGGGTTGGATACGGCTCTCGGTAAATTCGCTGTCCATCTGGGCAGCGTCTTTGCGTTTTTTGTGGCGATAAAAGCCCAAGCCTGCCAGCAAAGCAATTAAGCCACCGGCTGCTGCGGGCACCAAGGGGTCCTCAAGCAGCTCATCAATCAAACTGGTTTCAGCGGTAGGCACGGACGCCGGTGCCGGGACGGGTGCTGCCACTTTCTGCACGGGTGCAGAAGCCACGACTTGTGGTGCTGTAGCCTCGGTCGCCGCAGTGCTGGCCACAGCGGAGGGCGCAGAGGCCACCGCCGCCGGTACGGGCGCAGATGCAGCCGTTAGGGCTGGTGTGACCACAACAGCGCTAGCCGTTAAGGCCGGGGTGGATGCGGCTTTGGCTGGAGCTGCTGCTGTTGCAGGTACTGGGGGCGCTGGCGCGGCGACTGCTGGCGCGGTGGCGGCCACCAGTTTGCTCAGATCGGCGATGCTCTTGGAGGCCTCCTCCGTTTTTTTCGCCATTTCTTTGGCTTGACGTTCTTTGGCTATCGCAGCTTCACTGTTCTTGCTGTTGACGCTGCCCTGTGCGAGAGTGAGTTTGTCAGGCACCGTCGCACTTGCCTTCTTGTCGTCCACCTTGGACTGGACTGTGCCACTGGCTTGGCGGTCGGCCGCAGCCAGCGTGGTGACGGGGGCAAGCGTGGCCAGTTTGTTGCGAAATTCGTTGAAATCCTGACTTTGGGTAAGAATGATTTGTTTGGCCTCAGGTGCGGGTGTGGCTTGCACATCGTCGGCGCCAGGGATGTTGAGCACAGCGCCAGCCCGGATGCGGTTGACGTTACCTGCCACAAAAGCCTCAGGGTTGGCACGCAGCATGGCGACCAGCATTTGGTCCAGAGAAATGCTGGGCGTGATCAACTTGGCAGCAATGCGTCCGGCGGTGTCGCCGGGTTTAACCGTGACACTTTGATCCGTTGCTGCGGGTTTTCCTTTTTCTGCAAGCGGTACGGGTATCGGCGCTGGCTTTTTGACGCTCGTTCGCGGCAGGGCTGGTGGCCGAGCGCTGCTGCTGGCATTGGCAGTGGTCGCATTGCCGCTGGGCGTGGCAGGCGCTGCCGGCGCACTGACTTGAGCCGGAGCCGAACTCAATTGCGGCATGCTGAGGATGCTGACTTGGTTTGGCCGCGTGTTGGGTGGGTCGAACAAAAGCGTGTAGTCACGCACAATTCGACCAGAGCCCCAACTGGCTTCGAGCATCAAGTCCACAAAGGGGTCGTTAACCGAGCGATCACTTCTGATGCGCAGATAAGACCGATCATCTGGGCGCTTTTCGAGTGTGATGGTCAAGGAGGTCAAAGCGGGGTTGTACTCCAGACCCGCTGCCTTGAAAGCCTCTGGCGAAGCGGCCCTGGCTTTGAGTGAAGCGGCTTCTTCGGCATTGATGTCCAGGATTTCAACCTCGGCCAACAGCGGCGAGCCCAAGGCCGAGAGTACCGAAATGCGGCCCAGCGATAAAGCCTGTGCTTGCGATGCACAAAGTTCCATGGCCAGCGCTGCCGCGACTGCCAATGTGTTTTTTTGCCAGCGATGTGACTTTGCGATCAATTTATTACTCTCCGATAGACGGGCGAACGGCCAGTGCTTTTCACAAGTTTGTCACCCATGCGCAAGCATGAAAAACCGAAAAAGCACCATAACATCACTATGTTAGCCTGACAAGCTAAGACATTACTTAAGTTTCAGGCAGTGCGGGGCAACATTTTGTAAGGTCAGGTTTGTTGTCAATTCACAACGAGAAATTTGCCGATCTGTGATTCACAGCGGGCCTCGGAGCGTTCAAGCCCCCAGCAAAATCCGTAACATCCGGCGCAGTGGCTCGGCGGCTCCCCACAGCAGTTGGTCGCCGATGGTGAACGCACCGACATATTCCGGGCCCATGGCCAGTTTGCGAATGCGACCGACAGGGATGGTCATCGTGCCGGTCACCGACACTGGGGTCAGGTCTTTGATGGTGGCTTCTCGCGTGTTGGGCACGACTTTGACCCAGGCGTTGTCGGCGGCAATCATGGCCTCGATGTCGGCCACGGGTACGTCCTTCTTGAGCTTGAAGGTCAAAGCCTGGCTGTGGCAGCGCATGGCACCCACACGCACGCAAAAGCCGTCCACGGGGATGGCCTCGGTGCCAAAGCCTGCGCCTTGACCCAAAATCTTGTTGGTCTCGGCCATGCCTTTCCACTCTTCTTTGGACATGCCATTGCCCAAATCTTTGTCGATCCACGGAATCAGCGAGCCACCCAAGGGGGCGCCGAAGTTGGCGGTTTCAGCGGCGCTCAGGGCGCGTTGCTTGGCAATGACTTTGCGATCAATTTCCAGGATGGCGCTTTTCGGGTCGTCCAGCAGCGCTTTGACCTCTGCGTTGAGGGTGCCGTACTGCGTGAGCAGCTCGCGCATGTGCTGCGCGCCGCCGCCGCTGGCGGCCTGGTAGGTCTGGGTGCTCATCCATTCGACCAGACCGGCCTTGTACAGCGCGCCCACGCCCATCAACATGCAGCTCACCGTGCAGTTGCCGCCGACCCAGTTGTTGCCGCCCTTGGCCAGTGCGGCTTGGATGACGTTGAGGTTGACCGGGTCCAGGATGATGACCGCGTCGTCGTTCATGCGCAGGGTAGAGGCGGCGTCAATCCAGTGACCGGCCCAGCCTGCGGCACGCAGCTTGGGGAAGACTTCGCTGGTGTAGTCGCCGCCTTGGGCGGTGATGATGATGTCGCAGCGCTTGAGCGCGTCGATGTTGAACGCGTCTTGCAGCGTGGTTTCGTTCTTGGCCATCGCGGGGGCTTTGCCGCCTGCGTTAGACGTGGAGAAAAACAAGGGCTCAATCAAACCAAAGTCACCTTCGGCCTGCATGCGATCCATCAAGACCGAACCGACCATGCCACGCCAACCCACTAATCCCACTAATTTCATAATTTCACCTGTTTATTTTGCAAGCGCAGCCACCACGGCGTCGCCCATTTCAACCGTTCCCACACGGGTTGTGCCTTCAGACCAAATGTCAGTGGTGCGCAGACCTGAATCGAGTACTTTCGACACAGCGGCTTCGATGCGGTCTGCCGCTGCAGCTTGATTGAGGGAAAAACGCAGCATCATGGCCGCCGACAAAATCGTGGCCAGCGGGTTGGCAATGCCTTTGCCCGCGATGTCGGGCGCGCTGCCGTGGCTGGGCTCGTACAGACCCTGGTTTTTTGAATTCAAGCTGGCCGAAGGCAACATGCCGATGGAGCCGGTCAGCATGGCGGCGGCATCGCTCAGGATGTCGCCAAACATATTGCCGGTGACCACCACGTCAAAGCGCTTGGGCGCACGCACCAGTTGCATGGCGGCGTTGTCCACGTACATATGATCCAAAGTCACTTCGGGGTACTGCAAACCGATTTCTGTGACGATGTCTTTCCAGAACTGGAAGGTCTCCAGCACATTGGCCTTGTCCACGCTGGTGACGCGTTTGTCGCGCTTCATCGCGGCTTGGAAGGCCACATGGGCAATGCGCTCGATCTCCGGGCGGCTGTAGCGCATCGTGTCGAAGGCTTCTTCCGCGCCGGGGAAGTGCCCATCGGTGGCGATACGACGACCGCGTGGTTGGCCAAAGTAGATGTCACCCGTCAGCTCGCGGATGATCAGGATGTCCAGGCCTGCGACCAACTCAGGTTTGAGGCTGGAGGCATCGACCAATTGTTTGTAGCAAATGGCTGGGCGAAAATTGGCGAACAGGCCCATGTTTTTGCGCAAGCCCAAAATCGCTTGTTCGGGGCGCAGGGGGCGATCCAGCGTGTCGTACTTCCAGTCGCCCACAGCACCAAACAGCACGGCGTCAGACGCTTGTGCGAGCTTGAGTGTGGACTCTGGCAGGGGGTGGCCGTGCGCCTCGTAGGCGGCGCCGCCGACCAGCGCGGTTTCCATCTCGAAGGGGAGGTCAAGCACCTTGAGGACCTTGATGGCCTCAGCCACGATTTCGGTGCCGATGCCGTCACCCGGTAGAACTGCAATTTTCATGGGTTTTATTTTACTTTGGTGATTAAGAATTTAGATTCAATGGAATTCTTGACAAGGTGAATTTCATAGAGGTGCGACTTCCAGCATTTTTGAAATCAGACGATGCCCAGTTTGATGGACTGAGCGACTCATGCCGGAAGCGTTGCCGCGTCTCTATTTTTTGGGTGCGTGAGCAGGATCAACAAATCGGGTAGCAGATGGCCCTGTGCCCGTGATCTGGACTACCACACCCTCTTCCTTGATTTGTGAAAAATGACTCACATTCGCAGGTTCGGTATAGAAGCTTCCTGCGGGCAGCGCTTTCAGTTTCCCAGTATCAAACTTGTCGCCATAGCCCACGTACCAGATGCCTGAAATGATGGTGTAGGCGCGTGCCTCTGGATGGGAATGTGCTTGCGAAATACTATTGGCCGGGAATTTCACTCGCTCCACATAAGGCCCAGGCTTGGTGGAGTCGCCAATCAAGGCGGCTATTTCATGGCCGGATACGCGCCCTGGTTTCCAAGTTAGCTCATCTGTGGTGATTCTGACTGCGCCTTCGGGTAATTCATCCGCAGCATGAGCGCAGAATGAGGCCAGGCTCAATGCCAGTCCGGCGATTGCAATGCGATTGTTCATGGTGTCCTCCGTCAGTGGTTGAGAAAGCCAGCTACGCAAGTAGCTGTTTCAGTATGAACTTGCACGCTAGAAAAGTCATGTAAATGAGCTGAATAAAGTCGAGATATAGCTGAATTCAAAACGGGGACGGGGCTCAGCCGCTCGGATTTATTGGATTGTAAAAAAGGTTCAGGGGGCGACGCTATGCGCCAGCCAAGGTTTTTGCGCGAGACGCTGGGCTTCAAAGGTGGCGATTTTGTCAGACTGGCGCAGGGTCAGGCCGATGTCGTCAAAGCCGTTGAGCAGGCAGTATTTGCGGAACGCCTCCACGGCAAACGGAATTTCTTCGCCTTGGGGCTTGACGATCACCTGGCGCTCCAAGTCCACCGTCAAGGTGTAGCCGGGGAAGACCAAGCATTCATCAAACAACTGGCGGATGGTGGACTCTGGCAAGACGATGGGCAGCAGGCCATTTTTAAAACTGTTGTTGAAAAAAATGTCAGCGTAGCTGGGGGCGAGGATGGTGCGAAAGCCGTATTGGTCCAGCGCCCAGGGCGCGTGCTCGCGCGATGAGCCGCAGCCAAAGTTCTTGCGTGCTAGCAAGACGGATGCGCCCGCGTAACGGGGCTGGTTCAGCACGAAGTCTGGGTTGGGCTTGCGGCTGGCCGGGTCTTGACCGGGGAAGCCCGCGTCCAAGTAGCGCCACTCGTCAAACAGATTGGGGCCAAAGCCGGTCTTGCGGATGGACTTTAAAAACTGCTTGGGGATGATGGCATCGGTATCGACGTTCTCGCGGTCCATGGGGGCGACCAGACCCTTGTGTACGGTGAAGTTTTGCATGGTGTTCAGGCGAATTTACGGATGTCAACAAAATGGCCGTGCACTGCGGCAGCGGCGGCCATGGCCGGGCTGACCAAGTGGGTGCGCCCACCCGCGCCCTGACGGCCTTCGAAGTTGCGGTTGCTGGTGGAGGCGCAGCGCTCGCCGGGCTCTAGCCGGTCGGCGTTCATGGCCAGGCACATGGAGCAACCGGGTTCGCGCCATTCAAAGCCAGCCGCCACAAAAATCTTGTCTAAGCCTTCGCGCTCGGCCTGTTCTTTCACCAAGCCAGAGCCGGGCACAACCAATGCCAGCTTGACGTTTTTGGCGACCTTGAGGCCGAGTTTTTTCACCAGGGCAGCGGCTTCGCGCATGTCTTCTATGCGGCTGTTGGTGCATGAACCAATGAAGACCTTGTCCACAAAGATATCGTTCAGCGCTTTGCCGGGTTGCAGGCCCATGTAGGTGAGCGCGCGCTCAATGGCACTGCGTTTGTTGTCGTCTTTTTCCTTGTCGGGGTCGGGCACGCGGGCATCAATGCCCAGCACCATCTCGGGCGAGGTACCCCAGGTGACTTGCGGCAGGATTTGTGCGGCGTCCAACTCGACCACGGCGTCAAAGTGGGCATCGGCGTCGGAGTGCAAGGTGCTCCAGTAGGCGGCGGCTTGATCCCATTCCACACCGCCAATGAATTTGCCTGAGATGGGGTCGGTGCCGGGGGACAGCAGACGGCCTTTGACATACTCGATGGTCTTGTCATCCACCGCGATCAGACCCGCACGCGCGCCTGCTTCGATGGCCATGTTGCAGACCGTCATGCGGCCTTCCATGCTGAGGGCGCGAATGGCCGAGCCAGCAAACTCAATCGTGCTGCCCGTGCCGCCCGCCGTGCCGATTTTGCCGATGATCGCGAGCACGATGTCTTTGGCGGTGCAGCCTTTGCTGAGTGTGCCGTTCACGCGGATCAGCAGGTTTTTGGCCTTCTTGGCCAGCAGGGTTTGCGTGGCCAGCACGTGCTCGACTTCGCTGGTGCCTATGCCGTGCGCCAGCGCGCCGAAGGCCCCGTGGGTGGAGGTGTGCGAGTCACCACAAACGACGGTCATGCCGGGCAGGGTGGCGCCGTTTTCAGGGCCAATCACGTGCACAATGCCTTGGCGCTTGGACAGGAAGGGGAAGAAGGCGGCCGCGCCGTACTCTTTGATGTTGCTATCGAGCGTGGTGATTTGCTCTTTGCTGATGGGGTCGGTGATGCCGTCGTAGCCCAGATCCCAATCAGTTGTGGGCGTGTTGTGGTCGGCGGTGGCGACGATGGAGCTGATGCGCCACACCTTGCGATGGGCCTGACGCAGGCCTTCAAAGGCTTGCGGGCTAGTGACTTCATGCACCAGGTGGCGGTCGATGTAGAGGATGGCGGTGCCGTCTTCTTCGGAATGGACGACGTGTTCGTCCCAGATTTTGTCGTAAAGCGTGCGTCCCATAGCGTGTTCCTAGGTGTTCTTGATGCGGGTGATTGGCCGGTCGGCTATTTTATTCTTCAATCGGTGATCGTGAGATGGGGGCTCAGTTCGCGCACGCGGTGATCGACGTAGTAACCGCCAAACTCGGTGTAGCGCATCAAGTGCCGCTGGCACTGGGTGCAGTGCCAGACCTCCGCGCGGTTGTAGGGGAAGAATTTGATGGCCACCGGCGCGGTGGCGGAGGCGTAGCGTGTGCCTTCGGGGTGGTGTTCCTCAAAGGTGGGCTCGTAAAGGTCTGGGTCGCGCAAAGTGCCCAGGGGCTTCACATTGGCCTGGGGCCAGCGGTCTTCGCTCAGACTCTCCCAGCCCGTGCAGGGGCCTAGGCCGCAACTGCACGGTGTGATGGGTGAGGTGGGTGCCGTGACGCGTTGAAGCTCATCGGCACTGGGAATGAAATCCACAGATCAGCGTTTGGCCAGCGGCTTGACTTCGCGGTGAGCGGAGCCGGTGAAGAGCTGACGGGGACGACCGATTTTGTACTCGGGGTCGCTGATCATCTCGTTGAGCTGAGCGATCCAACCCACGGTGCGGGCCAGGGCGAACACGGCGGTGAACAGACCGGTCGGAATGCCGATGGCGCGCTGCACGATGCCGGAGTAGAAGTCCACGTTCGGATACAGCTTGCGCGAGACGAAATAGTCGTCTTCCAGTGCAATTTTTTCCAGCGCCATGGCCAGCTTGAACAGCGGGTCGTTTTCCAGGCCCAGCTCGGCCAGAACTTCCTTGCAGGTTTCCTGCATGAGCTTGGCGCGGGGGTCGTAGTTTTTATAAACGCGGTGACCAAAGCCCATGAGCTTGACGCCGGAGTTTTTGTCCTTGACCTTCTCCATGAACTCAGCCACCTTGGCCACGCCACCTTGGCGCTGGATGTCTTCGAGCATGTTCAGGCAGGCTTCATTCGCACCGCCGTGTGCCGGGCCCCACAGGCAGGCGACACCTGCTGCAATGGCGGCAAACGGGTTCGTGCCGGAGGAGCCGCACAGGCGCACCGTGGATGTGGAGGCGTTTTGTTCGTGGTCGGCGTGCAGGATGAAGATGCGGTCCAGTGCGCGCTCCAGAACGGGGCTGACTTTGTATTCGGCACAAGGCGTGGCGAACATCATGTGCAGGAAGTTACCTGCATAGCTCAGCTCGTTCTTCGGGTACATGAAGGGCTGGCCTACGCTGTACTTGTAGGCCATGGCGACCAAGGTCGGCATCTTGGCAATCAAGCGGATGGCCGAAATTTCACGGTGCTCCGGGTTGTTGATGTCGGTGCTGTCGTGATAGAAAGCCGACAGGGCACCCACCAGGCCGGTCATGATGGCCATGGGGTGCGCGTCACGGCGAAAGCCACGCAAGAAAAACTGCATTTGCTCGTTGACCATGGTGTGGTTGGTCACGCGCTTGGTGAAGTCTGCCTTGGCCTGTGTGTTGGGCAGATCGCCGTACAGCAGCAGGTGGCAGGTTTCTAAAAAGTCGCACTGAGTGGCCAACTGCTCAATGGGGTAACCGCGGTACAGCAGTTCGCCTTTGTCGCCGTCAATATAGGTGATAGCCGACTGGCAAGAAGCGGTTGAGAGAAAGCCCGGATCGTAGGTGAACATGCCGGTTTGACCGTAGAGCTTGCGGATATCGACGACGTCCGGGCCGACGCTGCCTTGGTAAACGGGCAGATCAATGCTGGGGGTGCCGTTACTGAACGACAGGGTGGCTTTGTTATCAGCGAGTTTCATGGGGGCCTTTCAGAAGGGTTCTCTTAACATTTTCAAAACTTCGTGGATTTCGGCGCGATCCAACTCCGCATCGACTTTAACCAGCGACTGGCGACCCAAATGCAGGTCCAGCAAGTCGTTGTCGCTCAAGTCCATCAAGGCCATCAAACCCTCGGACTGCCTAACAGTCAGCGAGGATTCGTATTTCCGAAAAAATCGGTCGATGAAGAGATCGTTCTCCAGCAGGCCCCGGCGGCAGCGCCACTTCAGCTTGCTCAGGGCTCTTTCTTCGATCAGTTCATCGTTCATCGGTATTTTCAATGCCGAACTTAAATCGCCCGTGCCACCATCATCTCTTTAATCTTGCCAATGGCCTTGGTGGGGTTGAGACCCTTGGGGCAAACATCGACGCAATTCATGATGGTGTGGCAGCGGAACAGGCGGTACGGGTCTTCCAGGTTGTCCAGGCGATCCGCAGTGGCTTCGTCGCGGCTGTCGGCAATGAAGCGGTAGGCTTGCAGCAGGCCAGCGGGGCCGACAAACTTGTCCGGGTTCCACCAAAAACTCGGGCAGCTGGTGGAGCAGGACGCACACAAAATGCACTCGTACAAACCGTTGAGCTCTTCGCGCTCTTCGGGGCTTTGCAGACGCTCTTTTTCGGGCGGGCGGTTGTCGTTGATCAGGTAGGGCTTGATCGAGTTGTACTGCTTGAAAAACTGCGTCATGTCCACGATCAAGTCACGCACCACCGGTAGGCCGGGCAGCGGCTTGAGCACGATGGTGCCTTTGAGCGAGAGCATATTGGTCAGGCAGGCCAGACCGTTTTTGCCGTTGATATTCATCGCGTCAGAGCCACACACGCCTTCGCGGCAGGAGCGGCGGAAGGAGATGCTGGGGTCCACGGCTTTGAGTTTCATCAACACGTCCAGCAACATGCGTTCTGTGCCATCGAGTTCGACCTCGATGGTCTGCATGTAGGGCTTGGCGTCGGTATCCGGGTCGTAGCGGTAAATTTGGAAAGTACGTTTGGTCATGAAAGTTCCCGCTTAGAAGGAGCGAACGGTGAGGGGCACGGACTCGACGGTCAGTGGCTTCATTTGAACCGGCTTGTAGCTCAGGCGGTTGCCTTCGCTATGCCACAGGGTGTGCTTGTGCCATTCTGCGTCGTTGCGGCCATTGGGGTGCGCGGGCGTGTCGGCGTAGTCGTCCACGGTGTGGGCACCACGGCTCTCGTGACGGGCGGCGGCTGAGACGATGGTGGCCTCTGCGGCCTCAATCAGGTTTTCAACTTCCAGCGCTTCAATGCGCGCGGTATTGAAAATCTTGGATTTGTCCTTGAGACCGATGGTGTTGACGCGCTTGCGCAGCGCCGCCATTTTGGCCACGCCTTCGTCCATCAAAGCCTGGGTACGGAACACGCTAGCGTGCTGCTGCATGGTGGCGCGGATGTCGTTGGCCACGTCCTGCGCATACTCACCGTCTGTGGCATTGTCCAAGCGCGCTATGCGGGCCAGTGTTTTGTCGGCGGCATCGGCGGGCAGGGCCTTGTGCTGGGCCGTTTTGTTGAACTCCACAATGTGATTGCCCGCAGCGCGGCCAAACACCAGCAAGTCCAACAGCGAGTTGGTGCCCAAGCGGTTAGCGCCGTGCACGCTCACGCAGGAGCATTCGCCCACAGCGTACAGGCCGTTGACGACAACACTCTCATTGGCGGCGTTTTGCGTGACGACTTGGCCATTGATATTGGTCGGGATGCCGCCCATTTGGTAGTGGATGGTGGGCACGACGGGGATCGGCTCTTTGGTGATATCGACATTGGCAAAGTTGTGACCAATCTCGAACACCGAAGGCAGGCGCTTCATGATGGTGTCGGCACCCAGGTGGGTCATGTCGAGGTTGATGTAGTCCTTATTGGGGCCGCAGCCGCGACCTTCCTTGATCTCTTGATCCATGCAGCGTGACACGTAGTCGCGCGGGGCCAGGTCTTTGTAGGCGGGGGCATAGCGCTCCATGAAGCGCTCGCCATTGCTGTTGCGCAAAATCGCGCCTTCGCCACGGCAGCCTTCGGTCAGCAGCACACCAGCACCGTGCACGCCGGTGGGGTGGAATTGCCAGAACTCCATGTCTTCCAGCGGAATGCCTGCGCGCGCCGCCATGCCCAGGCCATCACCCGTGTTGATGAATGCATTGGTGGATGCTTCAAAAATACGGCCAGCGCCGCCGGTGGCCAGCAGCGTGGTCTTGGCTTCAAAAATATGCGTCTCGCCGGTTTCCATCTCAATCGCGGTCACGCCGACCACGTCGCCATCGGCATCCCGGATCAGGTCCATGGCCAGCCATTCGACAAAGAACTGGGTGCGGGCTTGCACGTTTTGTTGGTACAGCGTGTGCAGCATGGCGTGGCCCGTACGGTCAGCTGCAGCGCAAGCACGTTGCACCGGCTTTTCACCGTAGTTGGCGGTGTGACCTCCAAACGGACGCTGGTAAATCGTGCCATCCGGGTTGCGATCAAAGGGCATTCCCATGTGCTCCAGCTCATAGACGACCTTGGGGGCTTCGCGACACATGTACTCGATAGCGTCCTGGTCGCCGAGCCAGTCAGAGCCCTTGACGGTGTCGTAGAAGTGGAAGTGCCAGTTGTCCTCGCTCATATTGCCCAGTGATGCACCGATACCGCCTTGGGCGGCCACCGTGTGCGAGCGGGTGGGGAAGACTTTGGACAACACGGCCACATTGAGGCCAGCGCGGGCCAGTTGCAGCGAAGCGCGCATGCCAGAGCCACCGGCTCCGACGATGACGACGTCAAATTTGCGTTTGCTAACAGAATTGTTGCTCGACATGAATTACAGCCTCCACAGGACTTGAACAGCCCAACCAGCGCATGCCGCCAGCCAGACCAGGGTGAATACTTGCAGTGACAGGCGGATCGAGACGGGCTTGATGTAGTCCATCCAGATGTCGCGCATGCCGACCCACACGTGGTAGGCCAGCGCGATGATGACGACGAAGGTCAACACCTTCATCCACTGCGCGGCAAAAATGCCAGCCCAGCTCTCGTAGCCGATGGGGCCTTTGGTCAGCAGAACCTGTGCCAGCACGAGCAAGGTGAACAGTGCCATCAGCGCCGCAGTGACGCGTTGGCCGAGCCAGTCGCGCAGTCCGTAATGGGCACCGACAACGGTGCGTTTGGAGCCGTAATTAACAGTCATGATGTATCTCTTGGGGATTAGTAGAGGCCAAACAGCTTGGCACCCAGAATCGCCGTCAGGCTCAGGCTGAGCGCCAGAGTGACGACGGCAGAGGACTTACCAAATTCCTTGCTGACGGCGGCGTGGCTGATGTCCATCCAGAGGTGACGCAGGCCCGCGATCATGTGGTGCAGATAGGCCCAGATCAAAGCCAGCACCACCAACTTGATGATGAAGCCTGGAAACACCCAAAGCCCCACATTGAACGCGGCTGTGAACTTGGCGAATGAAATCTCAGAACTCAGTGATTTATCGAACAGCCAGATGATGAAGGGTAGCAGGATGAACATCAACGCGCCGCTGATGCGGTGCAAGATGGACACGATGCCTGCCACGGGCAAGCGGTAGCCAGGTAAATCGGTAAAGGCGTTGATGTTGCGAAATTCGGGCCGCTTGGGCCGGGGTGCGTTGGCAAGATCAGTCATGGTGGGGCTTTCTTGGCTTTCGGTGGTGTAACCGCTTGGTCGTTATGGAAGGAAGGGTTAACCCGAAATTCTATTGCAATGCAGCAATTGAACGGCGGGGCTTTATTATTTTTCTTTGCACGAAGCGTGGTGAAAAACAGGCGATTCAAAAGTTTCAGTTCAGTTCATTGTGGTAATGGTGAGTGTCCGTCAGGTACAGGCCGCGTCGCAATTCCATGGGCGCGTCGTTGTAGGTGTGGGCGATGCGTTCGACGCTGAGCAGCGGCGTGTTGGGTTGAATTTTGAGCAGCTGGCACTGCGAATCGTCGGGCATCACGGCGCGGATTTTTTCTTCGGCGCGCACCATGCGTACGCCAAACTCGGTCTCAAACAGGGCGTACATGGGGCCGTGGTATTGGCTGAGCCGCTCTGCCGTCAAGCCTTTGAAAGGGTTGGCGGGTAGCCACAGGTCTTCCAGAATGGTGGGCTTGTCGGCAAACGAGAGCACGCGCCGCACTTGCAGCACGCTGTCACCCGTGCGCAGCGCCAAGGCGCGGGCTATTTCAGCGCTGGCGCGGAGTTTTTTGCAGTCGATGATCTCGCGCTGCGCCGGGCCTTCGCTTTGGGTGTCGCCGTTGTCGGGCATCAGCTTGAGGAAGCGGTATTGCACGTGGTGCTCGGCGTGCGTGGCAACGAAAGTGCCTTTGCCTTGGCGGCGAATCAACAAGTTCTCGGCGGCCAACTCATCAATGGCTTTACGAACTGTGCCCTGACTAACGTGGTAGCGGGCGGCCAAATCCATTTCGCTGGGGATGGATTCACCGGGGCGCCAGTCGCCGGACTGCAAACCCTGCATGATCAGGCCCTTGATTTGCCGATACAGGGGGCTAAAGGCGGGCGTGACGCTTTCTGCGCTTGAGACCTTGGGGTCAACAACAGACGGGGGCGCTGAATTCATGAGGGAGTAAAGGTGGGGAAGTGTTGAACATCATAACTTATATAAGACATAAGACAAATTGACGTTTTCACTGATTCGCGGGTAAACTCTGGCGCTGTTTTGTGGCGTCTGGCCTGAGCCATTCGCCAGCCGCTTTTCTGTCTATTCCTTATCAACTTTCTGGAGATTTCAAGATGACTAAAAAACCCGTCCGCGTGGCAGTTACTGGTGCTGCTGGCCAAATTGGCTACGCTCTTTTGTTCCGTATTGCCTCGGGCGAAATGTTGGGCAAAGACCAACCCGTCATCTTGCAGTTGCTGGAAGTGCCGGTTGAAGGCCCGCAAAAGGCGCTCAAAGGCGTGATGATGGAACTCGAAGACTGCGCCTTCCCGCTGCTGGTGGGTATGGAAGCCCATGGCGACCCCATGACCGCTTTCAAAGACACCGACTACGCCTTGCTGGTGGGCTCTATGCCCCGCAAAGCCGGTATGGAGCGCGCTGAACTGTTGGCCATTAACGGCCAAATTTTCACCGCCCAGGGCAAGGCCCTGAACGCCGTGGCCAGCCGCGATGTCAAAGTGCTGGTGGTGGGCAACCCCGCCAACACCAACGCTTACATCGCCATGAAGAGCGCACCTGATCTCAAGCGTGGCAACTTCACCGCCATGCTGCGCCTGGACCATAACCGTGCTGCCAGCCAGATCGCCGCCAAGACCGGCAAGGCTGTGGCCGACATTGAAAAACTGTGCGTCTGGGGCAACCACTCGCCCACCATGTATGCCGACTACCGCTTCGCCACCATTGGCGGTGCCAGCGTCAAGGACATGATCAATGACCAAGACTGGAACGCCAACACCTTCTTGCCCACAGTGGGCAAACGTGGCGCGGCGATCATCGAGGCACGTGGTCTGTCATCTGCGGCTTCGGCTGCCAATGCAGCCATTGACCACATGCGCGATTGGGCCTTGGGCACCAACGGTAAATGGGTCACCATGGGTTTCGCGTCGGATGGTCAATACGGTATCCCCAAGGACACCATGTTTGGTTTCCCTGTCACCTGCGCCAACGGCGAGTACACGCTGGTCGAAGGTCTGCCGATAGACGCGTTCAGCCAGGAATGCATCAACAAGACGCTCAAAGAGTTGCAAGACGAGCAAGCGGGTGTGGCGCACCTTTTGTAAGCATTGGGAATGTCGGTGAAAACTCAGCATCCGCGCGAAGTTCTTCTGGGCGCTCAGGCCGCGGCGGAATTTTTGCCCGTCTGTGACCACTACAGCGGCGTCGAGGCGCGCATGCGAAAAAGCCTGCAATTGCAGGCTGAGATGACGGCTGAATTCGGCGCTTGCGTCTTCGATGTCACGCTGGACTGCGAAGACGGCGCAGCTGCCGGGGCAGAGGTCGAGCACGCGGCGTTGGTGACTGAGCTGGTGCTGGGTGCGGATGCGAGTGCCCGTGTGGCTGTGCGTGTGCACCCGGTTGATCACCCCTCGTTCGAGGCCGACATCGCCCAGATTGCGGGTAAAGCAGGTCAGCGCTTGTCGCACATCATGATTCCCAAAGTGGAGTCGGTGGCCGATTTGATGCTGGCCGAGCGCGCGCTTGCGGCGGTGGGTGCATCGCACTTGCCTTTGCAGGTGCTGCTTGAATCGCCTGCTGCCGTACACCGAGCGTTTGACATTGCCGCGCATCCACGCGTGCAGTCCATCAGTTTCGGCTTAATGGACTTTGTGTCTGCCCATGGCGGCGCCATTCCTGCTGCGGGCATGGGTGCTGCGGGCCAGTTCACCCACCCGCTGGTGGTGCGTGCCAAGTTGGAGATCGCCTCGGCCTGCCACGCGCACGGCAAAGTGCCTTCGCATTGCGTGGTCACCGAGTTCAGCGATACCGCAGCCATGCAAGCCGCAGCCCTGCGCGCGACGCGGGAATTTGGCTACACCCGCATGTGGAGCATTCACCCCAGCCAGATTCGCCCTATCTTGGCGGCATTTGCGCCGAGCGAGGCTGAACTCGAAATGGCTACACAAATCATCATTTCTGCCGAAATGGTGGATTGGGCCCCGATCAGTTTCAAGGGCCATTTGCATGACCGGGCGAGCTATCGGCTGTACTGGCAGCTGCTTGAGCGTGCGCATCAGACGGGACAGCATTTGCCCGTCGAAGTGAAGCACTGGTTTGCGCCCGTTTCTGCACCCGTTGCTGCACCTGTAGCAACGGCCGCTTGATGATTTTTCCTTAACCCTAAGACCTTTATTTTTGACTCACTGGAGAAACGAAATGTTGAACACCTACCGTGACCATGTTGCCGAACGCGCCGCCCTGGGCATCCCCCCGCTGTCTTTGACGGCCAAGCAAACCGGCGAGTTGATTGAGCTGCTGAAAAACCCACCCCAAGGTGAAGAAGCCCTGTTGGTGGAGTTGATCACCTACCGCGTGCCCGCTGGCGTGGACGATGCCGCCAAGGTTAAAGCCAGCTATCTGGCCGCCGTGGCCCATGGCACGGAAAAATGTGCGCTGATCAGTCGCGAGAAAGCGACGGAACTGCTCGGCACCATGCTCGGCGGCTACAACCTCACGCCCTTGATCGACCTGCTCGACGACGCTGCTGTGGCGGCTGTCGCTGCACAAGCGCTGAAGAAAACCCTGCTCATGTTTGATCAGTTCCATGACGTGCAGGAAAAAGCCGACAAAGGCAATACCCACGCCAAAGCCGTGCTGCAAAGCTGGGCTGACGCGGAGTGGTTCACCAGCCGCCCCGAAGTGCCCCAAAGCATCACGCTGAGCATCTTCAAAGTGGCGGGCGAGATCAATACCGATGACCTGAGCCCAGCCCCTGACGCCTGGAGCCGCCCCGATATTCCTCTGCACGCCTTGGCCATGCATAAAAATGCCCGCCCCGGCATCACGCCCGAGGAAGATGGCAAGCGCGGCCCAGTCAAATTCATGGAAGACCTGCGCGCCAAGGGCCATTTGGTGGCTTATGTGGGCGATGTGGTGGGTACGGGCTCCAGCCGCAAATCGGCCACCAATTCGGTGCTGTGGTGGACGGGTGAAGACATTCCCTTTGTGCCCAACAAGCGCTTCGGCGGTGTGTGTTTGGGCAGCAAGATTGCCCCGATTTTTTACAACACCATGGAAGACTCCGGCGCGCTGCCGATTGAGCTGGACGTGAGCCAGATGGCCATGGGCGACGTGGTGGAGTTGCGCCCCTATGACGGCAAAGCACTCAAAGACGGCAAGGTGATTGCCGAGTTCGAGGTTCGCAACGAAGTGCTGTTTGACGAGGTACGTGCGGGTGGTCGCATTCCTCTCATCATCGGTCGTGGCTTGACCGCCAAGGCGCGTGAGGCGCTGGGTCTGCCTGCCAGCACGTTGTTCCGCCTGCCGCACAACCCGGCTGCTAGCAACAAGGGCTACACCTTGGCGCAAAAAATGGTGGGCCGTTCTTGTGGTCTGCCCGAAGGCAAGGGCGTGCGTCCTGGTACCTACTGCGAGCCCAAGATGACCAGCGTGGGCAGCCAAGACACCACCGGCACCATGACGCGCGACGAGTTGAAAGACTTGGCTTGCCTGGGCTTTAGCTCTGATCTGGTCATGCAATCCTTCTGCCACACCGCAGCCTACCCCAAGCCGGTGGACGTGAAGATGCACCACGAATTGCCTCAGTTCATGAGCAACCGTGGCGGCATCTCGCTCAAACCCGGCGACGGCATCATCCACTCTTGGCTCAACCGCATGCTGCTGCCTGACACCGTGGGCACGGGCGGTGACAGCCACACGCGCTTCCCCATTGGCATCAGCTTCCCCGCAGGCTCTGGACTGGTGGCTTTTGCTGCCGCCACTGGCGTGATGCCACTGGATATGCCTGAGTCGGTGTTGGTGCGCTTCAAGGGCAAGATGCAGCCTGGCGTCACCCTGCGTGACCTGGTGCATGCAATTCCCCTGTACGCCATCAAGGCAGGCCATTTGACGGTGGAAAAAGCCGGCAAGATCAACATCTTCTCGGGCCGTATTCTGGAGATCGAAGGCTTGCCAGACATGAAGGTGGAGCAGGCGTTTGAGCTGTCAGATGCGTCCGCTGAGCGCTCGGCTGCGGGTTGCACCGTGCAGTTGAACAAAGAGCCGATCATCGAGTACATCAACTCCAACATCGTGCTGCTCAAGAACATGATCGCTCAGGGTTATGCCGACGCACGCACCATTGGTCGCCGCATCAAGGCGATGGAAGCTTGGTTGGCCAAGCCCGATCTGCTCAAAGCTGACGCCGATGCCGAGTACGCCGCCGTGATCGAGATTGACATGAGCGAGATCAATGAGCCCATCGTTTGCTGCCCGAACGACCCGGACGACGCCAAGACCCTGTCCGACGTAGCCGGTGCCAAGATCGACGAAGTGTTCATCGG
>CANCDA010000021.1 GCA_947374705.1 Comamonadaceae bacterium
ATGGTTCTCACGGGGACGAATTTTTTTGATACCGGAAGTGGCGCCATTGATGTGGCAATCGCTGGTTTTTACCCCGTCGATGATGGGGATGCAAATGCGGTGTCCGTTAACCTTGCAAGTATTGGTGTAGTCATAGGCGGTAACTTGCAAGGGTTTGGGGGGGCGTATGTCAATCGGCTTGAGCCCACGCGAACCAGCCTTGTTATTGATGTGAAGCGATATGCCGGTTTTACGTATATGCAAACGTCGTGGGAGTTGGTGGACGACCAGGGCCTGTCCAACACCTGGTACTTCAACTACGACATCAACACGGGGCCGGTCAGCTACATGGCGCACACGGGCTATGCCGCGCCGATTGTGTTGGCGCTGGACGAAACGTCACCCAGCTATGTGGGCGTAGATGAGTCCAAGGTGCAGTTCGACATCAACCACGACGGGGTGCTGGATACGGTAGCGTGGGCCGCACCAGGCAGTGGCGTGCTGGGCATTGATTTGAATGGGGATCAGCAGATCACCGACGCCAGCGAGTTTTCATTCCAGCACTATGTGGCGGGCGCGCAGACCGATATGGAGGGGCTTGCAGCGTTTGACACCAATCAAAATTCAAAGCTCGATGCGGGTGACGCGCAATGGGCGCAGTTTGGGGTGTGGCAAGACAAAAATGCAGACGGAAAAACACAGACAGGCGAGTACCTCACGCTGGACCAGCGCGACATCACCAGCATTGATCTGAAAACCAATGCGCAAATGCACGACGCAGGCCCTACAGCCGCAGCGGCGGATGTGGTGGTGATGGGCGAGGGTGCCTACACCCGCAAGGACGGCACGCAGGGCGAGGTGGCGGATGCGATGTTGGCCTACAAGCCAGGGCAAGCCACGACGTCTGCACCCATTGACCCTGCTGCGGATGTGAGTCGTATGGCCTCACTGTTCAACCAGATGGTCAATACAGTGACGGCCAGCGCAGAGCCGCCTTTGGGTTACGTGCCGATTGACGCCATTCCTTTGATGCACGACACCGTTTTTGTGACGGATTTACAGGCTTCAAGCCTTGCATCGGCAGGCACTCCCTCAGTGGCCGCAGCCACGACTTCTTCGACAACTTTGGCGCATTCCTAATGACAACGCTTACAACAACGGCATCCCCCAGCATTCGCCTTTTGCAACTGTATTGCCAACTCCAAGGTTTGCAACTTGATGCGTCGCAATTGACCCATCAGTTTGTCGAGCATGACAGCGACGGGCACGCTAAGCCTTGGGGCGCGGGCGAGGTGGTTCAGGCGTTGAACAGACTGGGTTTTGAGGCCAAGCTCAAGTCCGGTAAACGCCAAACACTGAGCAATACGATGTTGCCCGTCTTGATGCCCACGGCACTGGGTGGGCTGATGATCGTGGGTAAATTGGATACATCAACATCCGCTGGCTCGGTGATTTTTCAGCGGGACGATGATGCAGAGCCCCAGCAAATGACCTTGGCGGAGTTCGATTTGCTGTTTGACGGGCAATGGATTGAGGCCCACAAAACTTCCGCACACAGCATTGGCGCTGCGCCTGGTGAAACGGGGCGTGCCAAATTTGGAGTGGCTTGGTTTTGGCAATCGCTCAAGAAGTACAAGACTTTGATGGGTGAGATTTTGTTGGCCTCGTTGTTTGTGCAAATCATTGCACTGGTGACGCCGCTGATTTTCCAGGTGGTGATTGACAAGGTGTTGACGAACCGTTCGTTGAGCACGCTGGATGTGATGGTGATTGCACTGCTGGGGGTGAGTGTTTTTGAGGTGGTGCTGGGGGCGATGCGGCACTATTTGATGAGTCACACCACCAACCGCATTGACGTGGAGTTGGGTTCCAAACTTTTCCGACACTTATTGCATTTGCCGCTGTCTTACTTTGAGAGCCGCCGCAGTGGTGACACGGTGGCACGGGTACGGGAGCTGGAGAACGCGCGAAACTTCATGACGGGGCAGGCGCTGAGCAGCTGGCTGGACTTGTTGTTTGCTTTCATCTATTTGGCGATCATGTTTTATTACAGCGTGACGCTGACTTTGGTGGTGGTGTGCGCGTTGCCGGTGTTTTTTGGCGCATCCGCTTTGATCACCCCGCTGCTGCGCAAAAAGCTGGAGGACAAATTTGCGATGGGGGCCGATAACCAAGCGTATCTGGTGGAGACGGTCACGTCGATGGAGACTTTGAAGAGCCATGCGGTTGAGCCGCAATGGCAACGCGAGTGGGAGCGGCGCTTGGCCAACTATGTGAACGTGTCGTTTGAGGGCGGGCATTTGGGCAATGCGACGAACCAGTTCATCGCGCTGGCTAGCAAAATTTTGACCGTGATTTTGTTGTGGCTGGGTGCCAAGCAGGTGATTGACGGTGCACTGACCGTGGGCGGCTTGATTGCGTTCAATATGCTGAGCGGCCGTGTCAACGCGCCTATCTTGAAGCTGTCTTCGCTGTGGCAGGACTTCACGCAAATGAAGGTCAGTATCAAACGGCTGGGCGACATCATGGATGCGCCGGCAGAGCCCGCGTTCAGGCCCCATCGCAGCACACCGCCTGAGGTGCGGGGGCGTTTGACTTTTGAGCATGTCAATTTTCGTTATGCCCCCAAAGCACCGGAGGTGCTGCGTGAGTTGAGTTTTGAAATCGCTGCCGGTGAGGTGATCGGTGTGGTGGGTGTCTCAGGGGCGGGCAAGACGACGCTGATGCGCATGATTCAGCGCCTGTACACACCTGAGGGTGGGCGAATTTTGTTGGACGGCATGGATTTGAATTTGGTAGATACCTCATGGCTGCGCAGGCAGATGGGCGTGGTAGGGCAGGACACGCTGTTGTTTAACCGCAGTGTGCGTGACAACATTGCGCTGGCGGATGCGAGCCTGAGCATGGAGGCGGTGATGGCAGCGGCGCAATTGGCCGGTGCGCATGAATTTATCTTGCAAATGCCAGAGGGTTACGACACGGTGATTGGCGAGCGGGGAAGCAAGCTGAGCGGAGGGCAACGCGCGCGCATTGCGATTGCCCGCGCCTTGGCCAACAATCCCAAACTCTTGTTGCTTGACGAAGCAACGGCCTCGCTCGATTACGAGAGTGAGCGTTTGATTCACGACAACATGGAGACGATTACCCACGGGCGCACGGTGCTGATCGTGGCGCATCGCTTGTCCACCTTGCGTTTGGCGGATCGGATTTTGGTGCTAGACCAAGGGCGTTTGGTGGAGACGGGTAGTCACGAGAGTTTGTTGGCGCAAGGTGGGCGCTATGCCTCGCTGTACCGCGCGCACCGGGTGCTGGAGACGGCACCCATACTTCAAAAGGAGGTCGCATGAGCGATACAAAAAAACAGGCTCTGCGCTTTAACCAGTTCAGCAGTGCCGCGCTGGCCATTGAGCAGCGTCCCCCAGCCACCCTGGTACGCATGGTGTCGCTGGGGATTTGCGTGATGAGTTTGATGGTGCTGGGCTTTGCGTCTTGGGCCCATATGGACATTGTGGTTTCGACGCAGGGCAAGGTGATTCCGTCGGGCAAGAGCAAGGTGATTCAACCGCTGGAGGCGGGGGTAGTGAGGGCGATTTTGGTGAAGGATGGGCAAGCCGTTAAAGCGGGCGATGTGCTGCTTGAGCTTGACGCCACCAACAGTGGCGCAGACCGGGAACGTACACAGCGTGAGCTGTGGGAGAGTGAGGCCGATGCCTTGCGCCTGAAGGCTCAGATGAACGGCCAAACAGGCTTTGTGGCTTTGGCTGATATGCCTGCGGAAATTGTGAGCAATCAAATAGCCATGTTGCAAGGTCGTTTGGCCGAGCAAAGTGCCAAGCTCGCAGCGCTGGATGCGGACATTGCCAAGCGCCGTGCAGACACCGATGCGATCACCAACAATATTGCTCAGTTGAGCGGCAGCCTGCCCTACATTGAGCAAAAGCACCAGATGCGTGAGGACTTGGTCAAGACCGGGCATGTGGCGAAGACGGGGGTGATTGAGTCGCGCCTGGAGCTGATGAATGCGCAGAAAGAGATTTCGGTGCAGGGCAATCGCTTGCAGGAGTCGCAGGCCAGCTATAACGCGGCCTTGCAGCAACGCGCACAGGCTTTGGCCGAATTCAGGGCGCGTAGCAGCACGGAGTTGATGGATGCCACAAAGAAGCGTGATGCCGCCAAGCAGGAGCTTTTAAAAGCGACACAGCGCCGTGAGTTGCAAACGCTGCGTGCGCCGATTGATGGTGTGGTGCAGCAGCTAGCGGTGACGACGGTGGGGGGTGTGGTGACGGCGGCGCAGGCCTTGTTGACGATTGTTCCCGAGCACACGCCGCTGGAGATTGAGGCGCAAGTGGCGAACCGGGACATTGGGCACATCAAGGTGGGGCAGCGTGTGATCAACAAGGTGGAGACCTATGACTTCACGCGCTTTGGCTACATTGAAGGCGAGGTGCTGTGGGTGGGGACGGATGTGATTGTGGATCAAAGAATGGGGCCGATCTATCCCGTTCGCATCAAACTGGCTGCCACGCAAACGCCTAATGTCGTGAATGGCTTCACGGGGCAAGTGACGGCGGGAATGAACATTACGGCGGATATTCGGACTGATTCTCGCCGCATGATTGAGTATTTTGTGGCACCCATGTTGCGCTACAAAGAGGAGGCTTTGCGTGAACGATAAAGCCTTGAAATTCCCATCTCTTGTATGGGCAAGTGCCGTGTTGATTTTGACGCTAGCGATGCCTTCTGTTTTGTCGGCGCAGACTTTGAGTGAGGTGTATCGCGTTGCGAAACGTGAAGACATGCAATACAGGGCGGCACTGAAGAGCTATGACGCTGCACTGGAGAAACTGCCGCAGGCCAGAGCGGGTTTGTTGCCGGTGGTGAATGTGTCGGGCAATAGCAGTTCTCAGTCGGGACTGGCACAGTTTGCAGGTGCGGCCTATGTCAACCGGGAGGTGCAGAGCTGGACCTGGAATGCGCAAATAACGCAGCCTTTGATCCGGTGGAGCACCTGGGTGGGCTACAGCCAAGCGGGTTTTCAAATTGAGCAAGCGGCGGCACAACTGGCCTTGGCTGAGCAAGATGTGCTCTTGCGTTCAGCGCAGGCTTTCTTTGACTTCATGTTGGCGCAGGAGAATATCCGGGTGAGTGAGGCTCAACTCCATGCCGTGAATGAGCAACTTCTTTTGGCGGAGCGCAACTACGCTGTTGGCACGGGAATCATTACCGATGTGTATGAGGCCAAAGCCAAAAAGAGCTTGACCGTGGCGCAACGAATTGCCGCCGTGAATGAGTTGGCCAGCAAGCAAGCGGAGTTAGACAAAATTCTGGGTGAACCCATGGCACTTCAATCGGTGCGACTCACACAGAGTTTGCCGACTGTGGCTGCATCGCAATTGAATGATGGGCTGAACCAAGCGATGCGTAACAACCCTCAAGTCAGGGTTCAAGTGGCTGCGTTAGAGGTGGCAAAAAAAGAAGTCACTAAAAGCCAAAGTGCACATGCACCCACGCTGGATTTGACTTACAGCCGAGTGGGTGCATACAGCTCCGGCAGCTTGAGTTCCCCGGCCGATCTGGAGACGCGCAGCTATGCCAATCAGGCAGGCTTGCAGTTGACAGTGCCGCTGTATGCGGGTGGTGCAACACAATCCAAGGTGCGTGAGTCTTTGATCTTGCGGGATAAGGCGGACGACGAGTTGCAAGGGGCCAGGCGCAGTGCCACGGCGCAGGTGCGACAGGCCTTTGCCGGTGTGATGAATGGCCAGGCGCAGATTGAAGCCTTGCAAGACGCCGTTGATTCCGGTGTGCAGGCGGTTGAGGCCAACAAGATTGGCTTCAAAATTGGCACGCGCATTAATCCGGAGGTGCTCAATGCCGAGCAGCAGTTGTATGGCTCTATGCGTGATCTGATGAAGGCGCGGGTCGATGCTGTGATGCAAAGCTTGAAATTAAAGGCCGCCATGGGGACGGTGCAAGACCAAGATTTGCAGGCGCTTGAAGCGCTGCTTTTACCCACCCCGTAATTGAATAAATTTGAATTGGAAATAACGATGACGGATGCTACGAACGATATGACGAATATGAGCCCCGAAGACATGGGAAAACTTGCTGAAATGGCCAAGGCACAAGCCACACGGGTGATGGGAAAAATCCCGCTGCTGGGGCCGGTCACCTGGCTCATGATGCAGCAAGGCACAACCCGGCATACGCTGCTGAGCGAGCTGGAATGGCGCGTTCTGCCAGCCCTGGTGCTGGATCAGGCCAAACTCTACATGCGGGACAACACGCCGATTGCCTATGTGTCTTGGGCCAAGCTGTCGCCTACTGTCGTGGAGCGTTTCAAAACACCGCCGCATCATCTGACGGCGGCAGATTGGATATCGGGCGATCAGGTGTGGGTTGTTGATTTGTTCACGCCCTTTGGCGGTGCGCACGAGGTGATGACGGATTTGCGAGAAGTCGTGTTCAAAGGTCAAGCCTTGTACCAACTGATGCCCAATGCAGACGGTGAGGCCAAGACCTTGACCTGGCCTGCGCAGACTTCACCATAATCTGCGCATGAATGAGCCCCTGTCCCCTCTCGTTTTGCAGCCACTCGACACGCTGCAAGATCTGCGCTTGCCGCAACGCCCCAGCGCCCGTTTCATGCTGGCGCACCCGGCGCATGCGATTGCGCTAGGTTTTGGCTCGGGTCTGAGCCCCAAAGCACCGGGAACCGTGGGCACGTTGTGGGCTTGGCTGGCGTTTTTGATGCTGCAACCGTGGATGAGCGACACCCGCTGGGCTTGGCTGATCGCCGCCTCATTGCCGCTGGGCTGGTGGGCCTGCACGGTGACCGCCCGCGATATGGGTGTTGCCGACCCTGGCAGCATTGTGTGGGACGAGGTGGCTGCTTTTTGGTTGGTGCTGTGGCTGGTTACGCCCGTCGGGTGGGTCGATCAGTGGCTGGCTTTTGGCCTGTTCCGGTTTTTTGATGCGGTCAAACCCGGCCCGGTGGCCTGGGCCGACCAGTTGTTCCACGACCAGGCGCGCTCCGGCACAGCGGGCGGCTGGCGGCTGGCAGGGTTGGGCATCATGTTGGATGACCTGGTGGCTGCGGGCTGCACGTTGCTGGTGATGGCGTTATGGCGCATCGCATGAGCATCGAATCGCTGTCCAATCAGACGCCGCCTACACCAGGGTTGGTTGAGCTTGTGGCCGCTTTGCTTCTGGACAATGGCTTAAAACTGGTCACCGCCGAGAGCTGCACCGGCGGTGGTGTGGCGGCGGCCTGCACCGATCTGGCGGGCTCCAGCGACTGGTTTGAGCGCGGCTTTGTCACCTACTCCAACGCGGCCAAGACCGAGTTGCTGGGCGTTGACGCCGCGTTGATCGACGCCCACGGTGCGGTGAGTGGGGCCGTGGCACTGTCCATGGCGCAAGGTGCGCTGGCGCACTCGCACGCCCAGGTGGCGTTAGCCGTCACCGGCGTGGCGGGGCCGGGGGGTGGCAGCGTTGACAAACCCGTGGGCACGGTGTGGTTTGCCTGGTGCGTACCGGGCCGGATTCACACACAGAAAATGCAGTTCACAGGCGACCGTGCGGCAGTACGCCGTGCCGCTGTTCACCATGCCCTGCAAGGGCTTCATGAGTTGTTAAGGAGTTAATGGCATGCGCTGGTTTGAAAACTTTGAGCCCCGTCGCTTTGCGGTCAACGGCATCGAGATTTTTGCGCGCGTACCCTGCGATGCACAGGGCACACGCCCAGCCTTGCTCCTGCTGCACGGCTTCCCGCAAACCCACGTCATGTGGCAGCGCGTGGCACAGCAATTGGCGCAGGACTACTTTGTGGTGATGCCCGATTTGCGCGGCTATGGCGACTCCAGCAAGCCCGTGGGCACCGCCGATCACGCCCAGGCCAGCAAACGCACCATGGCGCTAGATATGGTGGCGGTGATGGACGCGCTGAACCTGAGCGACTTCTTGGTGTGCGGCCATGACCGGGGTGGCCGCGTGGCCCACCGGTTGGCACTGGACCACCCCACACGCGTTCGCAAGCTCTGCGTGATCGACATTGCGCCCACGCTGGACATGTACAACGCGACTGACATGGCCTTCGCCCGCGCCTACTACCACTGGTTCCACCTGATCCAACCCAGCCCGCTGCCTGAACGCATGATCGGCGCCACGCCCGAGGCCGCGCGCGACTATCTGCACGCCAAGCTGGGCGGCTGGGGCTCGGCCGGTCTGGGCTATATCGAGCCGCAAGCCCTGGCCGAGTACGAGCGCTGCTTTGTCAAACCCGAAGCCATCCACAGCGCTTGCGAAGACTACCGGGCGGGCGCGAGCATTGACCTGGTGCATGACCGCGAGAGCCGTGACCGAGATGAAAAGTTGACCTGCGAGTTACGGGTGTTGTGGGGGGAGCGCGGTGTGGTGAACAAGCTCTTCCACCCGCTAGCCCTCTGGCAGGCGCAATGCACGGGCACGGTGAGTGGTCAGACCCTGCCTGCGGGGCACTTCATCCCCGAGGAATTACCGCAAGCCACCGCAGCCGCTTTGCACGCATTTTTCAAGTCAGCCCAGGGCAATGCTCGGCCTTGAGCTGTGCAAAGGCCTGTTTGTCCTGTGCGCTCAAGGGATGGGTCGTGGCCAGACTTTGCTCGGCACCTGGCACAGGTTCCAACCAGACCTGACCATCGGCCAAGGCCACAAAGCTGCCAGAGCGTACAAAGTGCCCGCTGCTGTCGCGGGTCTGCAATAACCCGCAAACCGCTTTGCTGGTGGGGTTTTGCCGCAGTGCATCAAAGCCCACTTTGCCCGGCTCCTTGAGCTGGGCGCGCACCCATTCGCGGGCTTGTGCATTGGGCGTGTGAGATTTCCACCACACCCAACTCCCCGCCGCAGCCACCGCCGCCACAGCCACGACGACCGTGGCACCTATCGACGTATTTTTTCTCATTCCACAACCCCCATTTCTCACACCCAACCTGAGTCAATGCATTTTTTGGGCAACCGAACTAGAATCCGCGCTGTTTCAGCCCTGCCATGCACTCCTCGCGCAAGGATAGACCTTGCGTGAGGGGATGGATTTAATCAGCCCGTAAAGTTAAGTAAACCCTGTTTCAGGCCAGAAAGGTTCAGGTCTGCGTGTGCAAAATGGCCCACTGACCTAGCCGCCTATGGGCGCTCAACCCCAATCACTGACGAAAAGATGAACACGAAAAAAACCCTGGTCTTGATCGGCCTGATCGGCGTAGTCGCAGCGGGCCTTTTTTACCGGCTCAAACCCGCACCTGAAGAGGCCAAAAAAGGGCCCACCGAACAAGCCGTGGGCATTGCCGTGGCCAAGACCCAGGACGTGCCGGTCATGGTGGATGTGAATGGCGCTGTGGTGTCGCTCAAAACCGTGGATGTGCGGGCCCAAGCCACCAATCTGCTGGCCAAAGTCCACATCAAGGAAGGCCAGTTTGTGCCGCAGGGCACGCCCTTGTTTTCTTTGGACGACCGTACTGACCTCGCCAATGTTGAAAAAGCCAAGGCCACCTTGGCGCGCGACCGCACCCTGGGGGCCGATCTGGATCGTCAGTTCCAACGCTCTCAGGAGTTGAAGGCGAAGAACTTCATCGCTCAAAGCGCCTTAGACACCACCACAGCCCAGCGCGACGCGCAAACCGCCCTCATCCAGTCCGACGAAGCCGCCTTGGCCGCAGCCCAAGTGGCCCTGGGCTACAACACCATCCGCGCGCCCATCTCCGGGCGCACGGGCTTGATCAACGTCTTCCCCGGCTCGCTGATTCTGCCCAACACCACCTCCATGGTCACCGTCACGCAGATGGACCCCATTGCCGTGCAGTTCACCATTCCCGAGAGCAGCTTGAAAGACCTGCAAATCACGCTTAAAGCGCAGCCAGACAAGTCCAACGTCAAAGTCAGAATCCCGGCCACGGGTGACGAGCAAAGTGGCCACCTCTACTTTGTTGACAACGCGGTGGATGCCACCACCGGCACCATCAAAGCCAAGGCGCAATTTGCCAACAAAGACAACCTGCTGTGGCCCGGGCAATTCCTGCAAGTGCGTGTGGAGCTGGCCACCCTCAAGGACGCCGTCACCATTCCCGCCGCCGCCGTCATCACCGGCCTGAACGGCAAGTTTGTTTACGTTGCCGGTGAAGACAACACCGTGGCCAACAAGCCCATCACCGTGCGCCACTCCTTTGGCGACAGCATGGCCGTCTCCGGCATCAGTGCGGGTGAGCGCGTGGTGACCGACGGCAAGCAGAATCTGCGCCCCGGTGGCAAAATCCGCATCATCAGCCCGCAAGCCCCCAAGACCGCAGGTGCCTCTGGCGACAAAGGGGCCGACAAAGACAAACCCGCAGAGAAAACGGCGGACGCCAGCGCCAAACCCACTGAGGCCAGCAAACCATGAACCTCCCTCAACTGTGTATCCAGCGCCCGGTCATGACCGTGCTGCTGTGCGTGAGCTGTGTGCTGGCTGGCTGGCTGGCCTACCTCAAGCTGCCTGTTGCCGCACTGCCCAGTTACAACACGCCCGTCATCAGCGTCACCGCCCAGTTCCCGGGGGCGAGTCCGGAAACCATGGCCGCCTCGGTCGCCTTGCCGCTGGAGAAGCAGTTCTCCACCATTGATGGCATCAACATCATCAGCTCCACCAACATCCTGGGCGCGACCAACATCACGCTGGAGTTCAACTCGGACAAAGACATCAACCTGGTGGCCGTGGACGTGCAGGCCGCCTTGTTGCGTGCCCAGCGCCTGTTGCCCATCGAGATGGTCAACCCACCGTCTTACCGCAAAGTCAACCCAGCCGATGCCCCGGTCTTGCTCGTGGCCATGACCTCACCCTCCATGAGCCTGTCCGAGCTCAATGAGTACGCCGAAAACCTGATTGCCCCCACCATCTCCACCACCAATGGCGTGGCCCTGGTCAACGTATTTGGACAAAAACGCTACGCCGTGCGGATCAAGGCCAACCCCGACGCCCTGGCCTCACGCGGTATGACGATGGACGACATCACCAGCGCCGTCAATACCGGCAATTCGAACACCCCCATGGGCACGCTCGAAGGCCCCCGACAGCTGCTCACCATCACCGCCAACAAGGCGATGGTGCGCGCGGCGGACTTCGAGAACATGGTGATCTCCACCAAAGGCGGCAACATCGTCAAGCTGCGCGATGTGGCCAGCGTGGAGGAAAGTTTTGAGTCCGTACGCACCGCCGCCAGCTACAACGGCCAACGCTCCATCATCCTGGCCGTGCAACGCCAGCCCAATGCGAACACGGTAGAAGTCGTCGATGCCATTCGCCGATTGCTGCCTCAGTTCAAAACGCAATTGCCCGAGTCGATTGAGATCATGCCGCTCAATGACCGCTCCATGTCGATCCGAGAAGCGATCCATGACGTCAAGATTTCGTTGGCGTTGACCGTCGTGTTGGTGATTTTGGTGATTTTTTTGTTCTTGCGCCACGCTGCGGCCACCATCATCCCCACGCTCAGTCTGCCGGTCTCGCTGATCGGCGCCATCGCCTTGCTCTACCCCATGGGCTATAGCCTGGACAACATCTCGTTGCTGGGCATCACCCTGGCCGTGGGCTTGGTCGTGGACGACGCCATCGTGATGCTGGAGAACATCGTGCGCCACGTGGAAGACGGCATGTCGCCGATGGAAGCCTCGCTCAAGGGCAGCAAGGAAATGGCCTTCACCATTCTCTCCATCTCGGTCTCTCTGGTGGCGGTGTTCATCCCCATCTTCTTCATGCCGGGCGTCATCGGCATGCTGTTCCATGAGTTTGCCGTGGTGGTGGCACTGGCCGTGCTGGTCTCGGCCGTGGTGTCGCTGACCCTCGTGCCCATGTTGTGCAGCCGCTTTCTGCCCGCCGGTCACCCGCCCGACAACGCGATGGGCCGTGCCTTTGAGCGTGGCTTCAAAGCGGTGCTGGACGGCTACGCCAGCACGCTGGAAATCGCCTTGAAACACCGCCGCTATGTGCTGGCCGTGGCTTTCATCACCTTCGGTCTGACGGTGTGGCTATTCGCCATCAGCCCCAAAGGCTTCTTCCCCGAAGAGGACATGGGGCAGATTCAAGTCACCACCGAAGCCAGTGAGGATATTTCCTTCGATGAGATGACGCGTTTGCAAGCCCGCGCAGCTGCCATCGTCAAAGACGACCCCGCTGTGGCCTATGTGTCCTCCTTCATTGGCTCTGCGGCCAACAACCCGCAGCCTGTGAGCATTGGGCGCATGTTCATCGTGCTTAAACCGCAGAGCGAACGCGACAAGATGTCCAAAATCGTCGAGCGCATTCGCACCAAGGTGCGCATGCCCGGCTTTGCTATCTACATGCGACCGGTGCAAAACTTGCAGCTCGGCGGCAAGGTCAGCAAGAGCCGCTACCAGTACGTGATGCAAAGCGTGAGTGCCGAATCCTTGAACGAGTGGTCGCTCAAGATGCAGCAAAAAATGCGTGCCGACAACAACTTCCGCGACGTCACCAGCGACTCACAGCTCAGCGGCTTACAGGCCAATGTGCAGGTGGACCGCGACAAGGCGGGGGCGCTAGGTATCACCATGCAGGACGTGCGCAATAGCCTGTACAACGCCTTTGGTGATCGGCAAATCTCCACCATCTTCACCTCGGTCAACAGCTACCTGGTGATCATGGAGGCGCCCACCGCCTACCGGCAGTTTGAAGACGCCATCAGCAAAATCTATGTGCGCTCCCGCGTGACTCAACAGGTCGTGCCCCTGTCATCGGTGGTTACCGTACAACGCACGGTCGGCCCCACGGCGGTGAACCACCAGGGCCAATTGCAGGCGGTCACCATCTCCTTCAACCTGGCACCCGATGTACCGCTGGGCGACGCCACTACCAAGATTGCCCAATTCACCGAAGAGCTGCGCCTGCCCGCCTCCATCATCACCAGCTACGGGGGTGACGCTGCGGTGTTCCAAGGTTCGCAGTCCAGCCAGTTGGTGCTGATCTTGGCGGCGCTGGCCGTGATTTATGTGCTGCTCGGCGTGCTGTATGAGAGCTATATCCACCCGCTCACCATTCTGGCGGGCTTGCCCTCCGCTGCGGTGGGGGCGCTGGTGTTCTTGTGGTTCTTCAAGATCGAGCTCACGCTGATCGCCACCATCGGCATCTTGATGTTGATTGGTATCGTGAAGAAAAACGCCATCATGATGATCGACTTTGCGCTGGACGCGCAACGCAACAAAGGCATGTCACCCGAAGAGGCCATCCGCCAAGCCTGCGTGCTGCGTTTTCGCCCCATCATGATGACCACGCTGGCCGCCTTGATGGGCGCTTTGCCCATCGCCCTGGGTCTGGGTGCGGGTGCTGAACTGCGCGCGCCGCTGGGTATTGCGGTGGTGGGTGGTCTGGTGTTCTCACAGGCCATCACGCTCTACATCACCCCGGTGATCTACCTCTACCTCGACCGCTGGGCCGGCAATGGGCCGCTGGATATCTCGGAATACACCAGTGGCGAGGTGCTGCACCTGACCCCCTCAGTCGCGGCCCACCCCATCGCCATGGCTGCACCCGCGCCGGTGGTGGACTTGGTGCGCGAACGCGCTTGAGTTCGGCATCATCGTTGTTGCCTGGGTGAGCGAAGGCTTGTTCTGGAACAGCGCTGTGGCTGTTTGCCGAACATGACAGAAAAAACCGACGCCGTCCAAAGCATTGCTCGCGCAGCGCTGCTGCTGAGGACGCTTGCCACCTTCGAGTTCATGGGCGCTTCGCTGCTGCAAATCAGCACGCTGACGCAGTTGCCCAAAGCCACGGTGCACCGCCTTTTGGCCGCGCTGATCGACCAGCGCTTGGTGGAGCGGCCCGTGGGCACGCGCTTTTACCGGCTTGGCACCGACATCTATGCCTTTGGCACGCCGGTGCGTGATGCGTTTAACTTGCAAGCGCAATGCCGCCCCTCACTGGAGCGGCTGTCCAGCGCCACGCAGGCCACCATTTACCTGGGTGTGCGCAGTGGCTACGACATGCTGTGTTTGGACAAGATCGCGGGCCAAGCGCACAACGCCTCTAACCTGCTGGAGCTGCATGACCGCTGGCCGCTGGGCATTGGCTCATTCAGCCTGGCCTTGCTGGCATTTTTGCCCGCGCGTGAAATTGCCGATGTGATTGAGTTCAACCAGCGGCGCATCAGCGATGAAGACACGCTCACGTTTGAGCACATCCATGCCTCCATCACCAAGACCCGGCGCAACGGCTATGCCAAACGCACGACGCGCTTTGCCACGGGCTGGGCCGGCGTGGCTGCACCGGTGTTTGATGAACGCAAATACCCCATCGCCTCGCTGTGCGTGGTGGCGCAGGTCAGCACGATGAACGCCAGCACCATGGCCGCGCTGGCCACGCAACTCAAGCGCGAGGCCGCGCTCATCACCCAACGGGTTGAGGGCGCGCGCTTGCAACAGCAGCAACAAGAGCGCTGGCGGCTGGCTGTGCGCGGGGCCAAGACGGCGCGACGACCTGAATAAGTGGCTGCGGTACGGTTTTTTAAATTCCGTATCATGGAACTTTAATACCCCCCAAAAGTGGCGTCTTCTTTTAGACTTCGCCTATTCCCCGCCAGCCCTCCACCCACAGAGTTCCCATGCCCCATTCCACGACCTTTCTGCGCACTTTGATCCCTCTGGTGTTGCTGACGATCACCGGCTTGGCGCAAGCCCAGACCCCAACCACCTCACAAGCCAGCGCCCAGAGCTACCCCACGCAGCCCATCAAAATCGTCATCCCCTTCGCCCCCGGTGGCTCCAGCGACATCGTGGGCCGCGTCTTTGGCCAGTACCTGGCCGACTTCACCAAGCAAGCCGTGGTGGCCGACAACAAGGCGGGTGGCAACGGCATCATCGGCACCCAATACGTCAAAGCCGCCGCGCCCGATGGCTACACGCTGGAGTTGACGACCAACACCACGCACGCGGCCAACGTCAGCCTGTACAAAAAGTTGCCCTATGACGCGATGAAAGACTTTGAGCACATTGGCATGTTTGGCTTGTCAGCCTCGGTGGCGGTGGTGGCCAAAGATTCGAAGATCAAGTCCATCGCCGATCTGGTGGCCTACGCCAAGGCCAACCCCGACAAGGTGTTTTACGGTTACTACAACTCGGCCTCGCAAATGACGGCAGCCCTGTTCAGCGTGCGCACCGGCGCGCCCATGACCGGTGTGCCCTACAAGGCCATTAGCAACGCCACCACCGATTTGCTGGGCGGGCAACTGCAAGTGCTGTTCATGGAGTACCTGCCTGCGCTGCCGCAGATCAAAGGCGGCAACGTGCTGCCCCTGGGCGTGACGGCGGGCAAGCGCTACAAGGCCTGGCCGCAAGTGCCCGCCATTGCCGAGAGCTACCCCGGCTACGAGATTGGTTTTCACCTGGGACTGGCCGCACCGGCAGGCACGCCCGCGCCCGTCATCAACAAGCTGCACGGCTGGTTGACCCAGGCCCTGGCCGACCCGGCCTTCAAGCAACGACTGGATGATTTGGGCATGGACCCGGTGGCCATGTCACGTGAAGACTACCGCGCCTACAGCGCCAAAGAGATCACGCGCTGGGCCGAGTTCGTCAAAGCCTCCGGCGTTGAGCCGCAGTAATTTTTCAAAGCACAAACGCCTCAAGACCACCGCTTCAAGTTTCAACAAGGATTCACCATGCGACTCGGCTACTTCACCATGCCCTTGCACCCCCTGCACCGCGACACCACAGAGACGCTGCATGAGGACCGCGAGACCATCATCTTCGCCGACCAACTCGGGTTTTACGACGCCTTTGTCGGCGAGCACTTGACCGACCAGGCCGAGAACGTGACCAACAGCCTGTTGTTTTTGTCGTCGTTGATTTTTCAGACCAAGACCATCAAGCTCGGCTCGGGCACGTCCAACCTCTCGCACTCGCACCCCACTTTGCTGGCCTCGCAAGCGGCCATGTTTGACCACCTGGCCAAGGGTCGTTTTATCTTCGGCATCAGCCCCGGTGCGCTGGCCTCGGACGCGGAAGCGCTGGGCATGCTGGACCAGGACCGCAACAAACTCTTTGCCGAAGCCATTGATGTGATCTTGGCGATTTGGGAGCGTGAAGCGCCTTACAACATCGACCTGCCGGACAACCGCTTCAAAGTCAGCACCGCCAAAACCTCGGTGCCCGAGATTGGCCGCGGCTATTTGATGAAACCCTACCAGCGCCCCTACCCCGAGATCGTGGGCACGGTGGTGGCCCCGCACTCCAAAGGCGTGATCGCCATGGGTCAGCGCAACTTTCACCCGATGTCGGCCAACTTTCTCTCCCCGCATTGGTTGCCCAGCCACTGGCAAAACTACGCCGAAGGCAAGGCCTCGGTCGGCCAAGTGGCGGACCCCGCCGACTGGCGCATTGCCCGCACCGTGTTCGTCACCGATGACGACAGCAAGATCGACAGCTATGGCCGTAGCGACGCCAACAGCCCCTACCGCTACTACTACCAGCAAATGCTGACCAAGATGCGCATGTCGAATCGCCATGTGATCTTCAAAAAACACAAGGACGAAGACGACAGCCTGGTCACGCTAGACCGTTTGATGGACGAGCTGGTGATTGCGGGCAGCGTGAACCAGGTGGTCGATCAAATTTTGGCCCTGCGCGAGCAAGCCGGTGACTTTGGCGAGATCGTCTATGCGGGCATGGACTTGGTGGACTCCCAACTCGGCCTGCGCTCCATGGAGCTGATGGCGCACGAGGTGATGCCGCGTGTGAACGACGCCATCCGTCACAGCCAAAGCAAAGCAGAGCGCAGCAGCGCCACCCTTAGCGACAACAGCGTCACCGCTGTGCCCGCTTGAGAAAGACGTGCCATGAGCTTCACCCCCGACGATTTCAAACGCCTGATGCGCCAGCACCCCGCGGCTGTGACGCTGATTGCCACCGGCCAAGCACCGCACCGCACCGGCCTCACCGCCACAGCCGTGATGTCCATGTCGCTCGACCCCATCAGCATCGTGTGTGCCGTCAACCGCGCCACCTTCACGCACGACCAAATTTTGAAAAACAAAACCTTCTCGGTCAACACGCTGGCGCAAAATCAAATTGCCTTGGCCAAAACTTTCTCTGGTCAAACCAAGGTGGTGGGTGAAGACCGGTTTGATGAGCACGACTGGTTCCAACTGAGCACCGGCGCACCGGTGTTGCGCCATTGTCTGGTCAGCTTTGACTGCGAGTTGCTACAGGCCATCGAGATCGGCACTCACACCTTGTTGCTGGGCAAAGTGGTGGCGGGCCAGCCCTGTGCTGACCCGCTGGCTCAGCCCCTGATCTACCATGACGGCCAATGGGCCACGGTAGAAAACTGCCCGATTGAGACTTGAACACCCCCCCCGCCAGCCCAACACCCAACACGACAAGAGGGACGACCATGAACCCACGCACCACCCACTGGACTCGATGGGGCCTGCGCCTTTTCGTTGGCCTGAGTGTGCTAGGCGGCCTGCCGCTGGCGCAGGCCCAGCCCTACCCCAATAAAACCGTGCGCATCATCGAGCCCGCAGGCCCTGGCAGCGCGGTGGACACGGCTGCGCGTGAGCTGGCGCCGAAGCTGGCAGAAGCGCTGGGCCAATCGGTGGTGATTGAGAACCGTGCGGGGGGCAACAGCGGCATTGGCGCGCGTGAGGCGGCACGTGCCCAGCCCGATGGCTACACCCTGTTCCACGGCAACATCAACAACGCCTTGAACGACTTGCTCACGCGGGACGCCTGTTGTCGCCTGGGCACGGCCCTGCTGCCCGTGACCCGGGTGCTGACCAGCCCCTTGGTGATGGTGGTGCATCCTTCGGTGGCGGCCAAGACACTGCAAGAGTTCATCAGCTTGGCCAAGAGCCAGCCGCAGGCACTCACCTACGCCTCGGGTGGTGCGGGGTCGATCACGCAGTTGCTCGGCGAGCTGGTCAAAAGCACGGCGGGCCTGCAACTGCGCGAAATTCCCTACAAGGCCATTGGCGCGGAAGTGCCCGACCTGTTGGCAGGGCATGTGATGGCCGCTTATCTGGCCCCGGTGGCGGTGGCGCAGCACATCAAGTCCGGCAAGCTGCGCGCGCTGGGCGTGGCGCATGACCGGCGCATTGGCATGATGGCCGATGTGCCCACTTTCGCCCAAGCAGGCCTGCCCGGTGTGGAGGCCTCAGGCTGGAACGGCATCTTTGTGCCCGCAGGTACACCTGTGGCGGTGATCAACCGGCTGCAAGCCGAAATCACCAAAATCTTTGACAACCCCGCCTACAAGCAAATGGTGACGGATCGTGGCTCCGAGCTGGGGGGCCAAACACCGGAAGAGTTTGGTGCCTTCGTCCGCGCTGAGATTGCCAAGTGGGGCAAGGTCATTGCCGACGCAAAAATTCAACTGGAATAAGCATGCCCCACCTCAAGATTCAAGCCGCCAACATCTTTTATGAAGTCCACGGCGACAGCGGCCCGTGGTTGGCGCTCAATGCGGGCGGGCGGCATCGCAGCACGGAGATGGTGCCGCTGGCCCAGATGATTGCAGATCAGGGCTTTAGGGTGCTCACGCATGACCGGCGCAACACCGGCGCCTCAGACATCGTGATTGGGGGTGACGAGCAAGACCTGCGCAGCGAAGAAGACATCTGGGCTGACGACCTCTACGCCCTGCTGCAACACTTGGGTGCGGGGCCTGCGTTCTCCGGTGGGTCGTCTGCTGGCGCACGGCTGTCCATGCTGCTCACGCGTCGCCACCCGAATGCCGTCAAAGGCCTCTTGCTCATGCGCATCACGGGGGGTGATTTTCCCGCCAAGCGCCTGCCCAACATCTATTACGGCCAGTACATCAAGGCGGCTCAGACAGGCGGCATGGCGGCGGTGTGCAACACCGCGCCCTACCAAGAGCGCTTGGCCCTGAACCCCGGCAGCCGCGAACGCTTGATGGCCATGGACCCGCAGGACTACATCCGCATCATGCAGCGCTGGTTAGACGCTTTTCTCAGCGGCCCGATGGCTCCGGTCATGGGCGTGCCCGAAGCCGAGCTGCGCAGCTTGACGCAGCCCACGCTGGTGATCCCCGGCAATGACAAAACGCACTCGTCCATCAGCGGCAAAGCCTGCGCGCAGTTGATTGCGGGCAGCGAGTTGTTTGAGCTGCCCATCCAGGACGAAGACCGCGACATCATTCCCTTCCCCGAGTGGCATCCGCATTACCTCGCCATCACGCAAAAGTTTGTGGCCTTTATGCGTGCGCACAGCGCGTAACTTTTTAGGACTTCACGATGTTCAAAATCCTGCGTGTTTTGTCGGCACTGTTGATGCTTGTGGCGGGCTTTGCCGCACACGCCCAGCCCTACCCCAACAAGCCGGTGCGCGTGATCGTGCCCGCAGGCCCGGGCGATACCTGTGATTTGCTGATGCGCTTGATCGGCCCCAAGATCACCGAGAAAACCGGCCAACCCTGGGTCGTTGAAAACCGCCCCGGCTCCAGCGGACAACTGGGCCTGACGCTCATCAAACAAGCCCCTGCGGATGGCTACACACTGGGCTGCGGCCAAGGTGGCAACATGGTCATCGTGCCGCTGTCTTACCAAAAAGTGGCTTATGACACGGTGAAAGATTTTGCGCCGGTGGCTTTGGTGGGCTCTAACTTTTTGGCCCTGGTGGTGAACCCGGATCTGCCCTACAAGACCACCGAAGAACTGCTGGCCTACGCCAAGGCTAACCCCGGCAAAGTGAGCTTCGGCACCAACGGCGAAGGCGGATTTTTGCACTTCGCCACCGAGCTGTTTCGCATCCAGGGCGGCTTCACCTACCTGCACGTGCCCTACAAAAGCGTCTCGGCGGTGATGACTGAAATTTTGGGCGGCCAGATCAACGCCACTTTGACTTCTTATCTGCCTGCGCAAGCTTTGATCAGCGCTGGCAAAGTCCGCCTGCTCGGCATTGCCACCGCCAAGCGCTTGGCCGACCAACCGAACGTGCCCACCTTGGCAGAAGCCCTGCCCGGTTTTGCATCGGGCGGCTTGTTTGGTGTGATCGCGCCTGCGGGCACGCCCCAAGCCATCATCCACAGCCTGAACCGTGACATCAGCGCCGCCTTGGCCCTGCCTGAAGTGATCCAGAAAATGAAACTCTACGGGCTGGAAGCCCACACCGAATCGCCGGAGTTTTTCAGCGAGACGATTCGCCGTGATTTCTCCAAGTGGGGCAAGCTGATCAGCGATATCGGCTTCAAACCGATCTAACAACTCAACCCACAGCGTTCAATGTCTGCTCACCG